>NZ_KB897979.1:0-273431 GCF_000377325.1 Thioalkalivibrio sp. ALgr3
CCGGCCACTTCGGCGAAACATTGGCGCCTCCGAACAACGACCTGCGGGAGATGGAAACCATGCTGGCCGAACGCGTAAAGGAATGGCAGCGCCGCTACGAGCAGCAGGGGCTGCAGAAAGGACTGCAGAAGGGCCTTGAGCAGGGCCTGGAACAGGGGCTGGAACAGGGGCTGGAACAGGGGCTGGAACAGGGGCTGGAACAGGGGCTGGAACAGGGGCTGGAACAGGGGCTGGAACAGGGGCGACAGCAGGGACTTCAGGAAGGCGTCACGCAGGGTGAAGCCGCGGTCCTCCTGCGCCTGATCGCCCGCAAGTTCGGTGCAGACGCCGCGGAAAAACACCGGGAGCGGATCGAATCCGCCGATGCCGATACCCTGCTGATCTGGTCGGAACGCCTTCTGACCGCCCGCCACATCGACGACGTGTTCAGCGCTTCCTCCTGAGAGCAGCGTCTTGAGGAAAGAACCTCAGGGAAACAGCCGCTGCCACCAGCGGCGGCGGCTGTTCGGCGGGGGCATCGCTGCCTGAAGGTCTTCCGGCGGCACGGTCGAGAGGATCCAGCCCGGCAGTACCCGCAGGCCCGACGATCCGCAGGAGGATCCGAGGTTGTTGGGGTCGAAGATCTTCACGAAGCGAGGATTCTCGCGGTCGTCCACGTAGACGATGCCGCAGTAGCTTTCGTCGTGGTCGGCGCGCAGCAGGGCGTCCACCTCGGTGAGGAAACGATCCAGTTCCTCCGCACGGACCGGCGCCTGCGGCACCGCCTCCCCCACCGCGTAGACGTACCACTCGCCGTCGCGGGCGCCGGCGCGCAATGTGGCCCACAGGGCGTCCAGCTGTTCCCAGTGCAGGATACCCAGCGCCCCGGCCTCGTAGCGCTCCATGAAACCGGCATCGGGGGCCGGACGGTGATCTCGGGCAAAGCTCATTCGGGGCTCGCAACGGTGGTTTCAGCGCAATCGCGCGTCATGTTAGAACGAGCCTTTCGGGCCCACAAGCAGCCCGGAACCGGGCCGTGAACGGGTTGCGGGGAACCCGGAAGCGTTCCGGGGGCTCTTACCATCAGTTCTTCCGCTCCAGCCAGCGAGTCGCGAGCATGCGCCGTATCACGCACGAAACCTCCCTGCAGGCCGAACCCGAGCGGGTCTTTGCCCTGCTCAGCCATGTCCCCAACTTCGTCGACCTGTGCGACCACGTGCGCACCATCGAGCCCCTGGGTGGCGAGCAGTACCGCTGGACCATCGTGGCGGCAGGGATGACCATGGATTTCGATGTCGAGGTCTGCAGCGCCGTGGAGCCGGAGCATTTCGCCTGGCGCTCGATCCGCGGCATCCACAATCGCGGCAGTTACCGCCTGCAGCCGGCCGGCGAAGGGCGGACCCGGGTCGAGTTCGAGCTGGAATACCGTCTCGGTAATCCGCTGGTTGAAGCGGCGGTACGCAGGGCGGCGAGTTCGCTGGTGGAGCGCGTTTCCGGCCAGCTGATGCACCGGGCCCAGCAGCGCCTGGACGCGGAAGCCGGCTCGAACGCCTGACCCCGCCGGCTCTCCGGACTCGCCGCCCGCACCCCGTCGCGCCCCCGAGGATCCCCCCGGAGGACACCGCATCAGGGCCCCGGTGACGGGGACGCGCCCGAGCCGGGACGCCACTCCCCGGCACGCGAACTCGGGCCCGGGCCGGCATCAGCGTCTTCCTGCGCCGGCCTCGCCGGCTGCACGCCCGCCCGCTCCAGCAGATCGCGCATGGTGCGCGCCCCCAGATGATCGCGACGCGCCACGTCCAGCTCTTCCAGCGCCGACTCCACCGCCGCATCGCCGTGCAGGGTCCGCAGCGCCGGATCTTCCTGGTCTTCGCGCAGAGCCTGCAGGACCTCCGCGACCGGCAGATGGCCGAGATCGCGCCCGGGCACCAGACCGAGGTCTTCGGTGCGTCTCAGCAGTCCCGCGGCCTCCAGCGCCCGGGCTGCACCGCCCAGCGCATTGCCGGGCACGTAGAGCTCCGCGGCCACCTGGTCCACCGTCGGCGGCGTGCGCCCTTCCATGAAATGGCGCGCCACCACCTGCATCAGGTTGAGCCCCAGACGCTCGTGCGCCGCCGCCGACAGCCGCGGACGGCGGCCCCGCACGTTCATGTATTCCGGATGCTGCACGTAGAACGCCACGTTGGAGCCGATCAGCAGGATCAGCCAGGCCAGATAGACCCAGATCAGCAGCAGGATCATGATCGCGAAGCCGGAATAGATCGCGTCATAACGGGTGGACTCCGCCACCATGTTGGCGAACACCCAGCCCATGCTCTGCCACAGCACGCCCGCGACCACCGCCCCCGCCAGCGCCGGCCCCAGACGCACTCGCGTATTCGGCACGAACATGTAGATGAAGGCGAACGCCGCGATAATCAGCAGGTAGGGCACCAGGCGCGAGAACTCGGTGATCAGGCGCCCGAACGGCTCGACGCCCGCCACCGTCTGCATCGCCTCGGAGGACATCACGGTGGCGGTGATCCCCAGCGCGGCGAACACCAGCAGCGGCCCGATCATGATCACCGACAGATAGCTGGTGAAGCGCTGGGCCAGGCTGCGCTGGGTCTCCACCCGCCAGATGGTGTTGAACGCGGCCTCGATCTTCTGCACCAGCGCCACTACGGTATACACGAGGAAGATCAGGCCCACCGCTCCCAGCGCACCCACGCGGATGTTGTCCACGAAGGTGACCACGTTGTCGGCGATCTCCTCGCCCTGCGCGCCCAGCGGTTCGAGGAATTCCAGCAGTACCGGCTCCACCGCGTTGTGCGCGCCGAAGCCCTTGAGCACGGAAAACGACAGCGCCAGCAGCGGCACGATCGACAGCAGGGTGGTATACACCAGACTCATCGCGCGCAGGGTCAGCTGGCCCTCGGCCGCCTCGCGAACCAGTCCGTGCAGCCCGCGCAGGACGCCCAGCCCGAGCGCTTTCCAGCGCGGCATGGCGGACAGGTCGCTCTCCAGCACCAGGCGTTCGACCCGGTGCCGTCCGGCCTCCAGGCGCGCGCCCAGACTGGCGTCACTCCCCAAGCCCGACCCTCCGCGTGCGGTCCGGACCGGTCATTTCTGCCGCCACTGACCGTCGGAGCGGTACCAGTACCCCGCCGGCGCCTCGTCCACCCACACCCGGGCGAAGGTCTCGCGGATGCGGTCCTCCCAGTCGGGTCGATCGTTGGCGCGGGCGATCTCGCGATACAGCGAGGCCCGGTCGGCATTCTCCTCGCTGACCAGGCGCTGCACCTCGCTGCGCTCGCGCAGCGGCACCTCGGAGAGATCCCGGATGGCCACGTCGCCATCAGCGCCGAAGCCGATGGCCCCGCTGCGGAAATGCGGCGCCAGCTGCGGCGCGCGGTCACGCATGGACGCGCGGATGCGATTGATCGCCGGCGTCTCGATCTGCAGATCCGGGTTGCTGGCCGCAGCCGGCGCCACCAGCGTTTCCAGCAGGCGCGCGAGCAGCGGGGTCGAGCGCTCGCCGGCCGCATCGCGGGCATCCGGCGAACCGGCATCCGAAGAACCGCCGTCCATTTCCGGCGCGGACTCGGGCTCGCGCAGCTCCTCGATGTCGTGCAGCTGCAGGGCATCGCGCACGATCGCGCGCGCGGCATCCTCCGCCGCGGCCGCGGGGAAGTAGATGTTGATGGTCACGCAGCCCGCGACCAGCGCGGACAGCAGGGCAAGTGCGGGAACCCCGAACCAGGCTTTCATGGGCAGCTCCTTGGCAGGCACGGCTGGACAGTCATCATCCTACATTACATCACCCGGTGGCTGACGAGGACATGAACGCCCCGTGCGCGTGCTCAGCGAACCTCCGGGGACTCCCCGGCGGTCACCCGCGACAGCCCGCGCAGCAGCTCGTCCCAGTCGACCCGACGGTTGTAGCCGATGACATCGATCCGCGGGAGCCCGCCCCCCTGGACCAGGGCGAACCCGCCGTCCGGGCGGTCTCCCACCCCGTCGAGTTCACAGACCCCGCCGCGCAGCTGGCAGCGAAAGCCCAGTCGGCGGTAGGAGAAGTTTTCGAAGAAACGCAGAAACACCGACGAAGCCGCCGCCTGCACCGGCCCGCCCAGCTCGGTGATGTTCTGCACCGCGCGCTGTGAAATGCGCCGCCGCCCCGGATCGTCTTCGGGCGTCTGCAGGGCCAGATCCATGCGCACCGGACGCCAGTCGATCATGTGCAGGTCCTCCAGGTGGCCCGACAGCCGGCCCTCCACCCGGCCCACGTCGAAGGCGCGCGTGGCCAGGGCCAGGTCCAGGCGGTCCATGCGCGCCGACAGGCCCAGCTCCGGGGTTCGCCCGAACAGGTCGCGGATGCGCACGTCGCGCAGCACCACGTCGCCGTCGAACACCTGCACCAGCAGCCGCCCGTCGACCGCCAGATCGCCGCGATCCAGGCGCACCTCCGGGATCATGCCGGCGAGGCGACCGGAGAAGCGTGGCCAGCCGAGGATCTCGGTCAACGGCTCCAGCGAGATCGCCTGCACCCCGCCGGTGAAACGCACATCCGGTCCGTCGGCGGTCAGGCGCAGACCGAAGTCATCCGCACGCAGGGCGCCGTCGAGGATCGGGATGCGGGTCACTTCCAGCAGGTCGATCCCGTCCGGCTGCGCGCGCACGCGCGCGTCGAACTCGCCCAGCGGCAGGCGGAACAGATGCGCCCGCTGCCAGCCCAGCTGCCCCGGGACTCCGGGCGCATCCGCCAGCCAGTTCAGCGTGCCGTCGCTGTCCGTCACGCCGAATCGCCCGCTCCCGTCCTCGGCGCTCAGGGCCTTCCAGCGCAGGGTCGCCGAACGCGGCTCGCCGCGCTCCAGCTCCAGCCGCACCACCACCGAATCCCCGCTGACCGTCAGATCACGCCCCAGGGTCCCGGCCAGCGCGGGATCCAGCAGCACCGCATGCGCCGCACCGGGGTCCCGCGCCTCGAGATGGAAATCCCCCGAAGGAGCGATCGCCTCCGGCGGCCCGCTGCGGATCTCCTGACCGCTGAAGGCCAGTATCTCGCCGAGCGAGCCGGACAGTTCCGCCACCTCCACCCCGGCCGCGAACCCGCCATCCGCCGGACGCAGGCCATCCACGCGCAGGTTCAGGCTCCCGGTCTCGTCCGCGTCCACGAACCATGGATCCACGAACACCGCGCCCTCCTCCAGGGTCGCGTCCAGGGTCCAGTCCCCCGCCACCTCGCGCGCCTCGAGCCGGCCGCCGATGCCCTCGCCCGCGCGCAGTCCCACCGCATCGGAGAAGCCCACGTCCCGCAGCTGCAGATCGACCCGATGCCCGCCTTCCGCCGCCCCCTGCAGCGCCAGGTCCGCACGCCCCGACTGCAGGGTCACCGGCGGATCTTCGGGCAGCCAGGGCGCCAGTCGCGGCGACTCCGCCAGCGCGACCAGATCCACCCCGGACAGGGCCAGTTCGGCCCGCCAGTCATCGGCACCGGCCACCCGCAGCACGAATTCGCCACTCGCCCCGAACCAGCCGGGCCAGTCTCCGGCGACGCGCAGGCGGTTACGGCCGGTGTGCCAGTCCAGGCGCAGCGGGTGTTCCTGCAGGGCCAGGTCCCCGCCATCGGCGGACAGCCGCGCCTCACGGCAGCGCCAGCCGACGGTGGTCGGCACCAGGGAGGGGCAATCCAGGCGTACTCCGGCGAGCGTGCCCACCGGCTCGGGCAGATGCAGGCGTTCGGCCCCGACGGTCATCGCCAGCCGCCCCTCGCGCAGGCGTGCGCGCGCCGACAGGCCTTCGGCGTCCAGCGCCGCGTGCAGCGCCCGTTCGATCCGCAGGTCGACCGCCAGCCCCCCGGCATCCTCCGGGTCGGCACCGGCCGCCGCCGGTATCACCAGCACGAGCGCCACCACCGCGCGCGCCATCCAGGCAGTCACCGCCCGGATGGCGCCCATCATGCCCCGGGCCGGTCGCCCGGCAGACGATCCCGCAACGGCCGCGCCGCCCGTGCCAGCCACTCGCGCAGCGCAAACCGCGAGGTCTCCAGCGCATCCACCGTGGGCACGAAGTCGCGCAGGCGCCATTCGCCGTCAGGGCCTCGAAAGCCGGTGGGTGCCGGGTCCGCCGCCAGCCCGGCCGCCTCGAAGCGCTCGAGGGCCCGCGGCATGTGCATCGCATGAGTGACCACCAGCACCCGCTCCACCCCGCTGCCCTGCAGATGCTGCGCGGTGAAGAAGGCGTTTTCGTGGGTATTGCGGCTGGCACCTTCCAGCCAGCGCGGATCCACGCGGAACTCGCGGCGCAGCGCATCCGCCATCAGTTCCGCCTCGGCCGGCCGACCCTCGGCGCCGGGACTGCCGCCGGACAGCAGCAACGGGAGACCGGTCCGGCGGTGCAGATGGGCGGCGAAACGCAGGCGTTCGAAGGTCAGCGCCGAGACATCGTCACCGCCGGTGACGTGGTGACGGCCGCTGGCCCGGCCGCCCCCCAGCACCACGATCGCGTCCGCCCGACCGGTGGCCAGTGGCCGTTCGCGCAGATCCCGCTCCAGGGTCTGCGCCAGCGGGGCGGCGACGACGTTCAGCGCGGGCAGGATCAGTGCGGCCAGCCCGAGGGTCACCAGCCAGCCACCCCCGCGGCGCTGCCCCCGTAACAGCAGCAGCCCCGGCACCAGCAGCAGCACCGCCAGACCCGGCGGCAGCAGCAGGTGCTCGGCCACGGTGGCGAGACCGGCGGCCATCGGCGACCGCGCCGCCGGTTATTTCTTGCCCGGGGCGTAGAGGTAGCGGGCGTAGGTCGCCACGTCCTCCGACACCCGGCGGATGAGGTGATCGAGACTGATGATGGCGAACTCCAGTACGTTCACCGCGATGTACGGGTGTTCCACCCGCAGGCGGTCGTACTTCGAGCGCGTCAGGCGCAGCAGGCGGGTGTTGTCGGTCAGCGCGCGCATGCGCACCCCGCGCGGCACGCGGTCGAAGAACGACATCTCGCCGGCCAGTTCCCCGGTCTCCATGCGCCCGACCTCGATCTCCTGGCTGCCGTCGTCGTCGTACAGCGCGGCGGTGCCGCTGACCACGAAGAACAGCGCCTCGCCCACCTCGCCGATGTCGGCGATGATCTCCTTGTGATGGGTCTCGACAACCTCCAGATACTGCATCAGGGTGTCGACCTCCGCGGGAGTCAGGGAGGCGGACATCGGATGCTTGGACAGAAACTCGGTCAGCAGATCCCGGGTCATGGCACGGCTTCCTTTACGGCTTTCTCTGGGTTGAATACATAGAGTATAACGAACGTCCCTTCTGCGAGACCCCGCATGATCGACATCGACACCCTGCGCCGCCAGCTGCCCGAGCGGCTGCGCCGCGAAAGCCCGCTGATCCTGACCCTCGACCCGGATGCCGTCCCCGAGACGGAGGGGGAACGGCGCGTGACCACCCCGCAGGCCCTGCTGGCCGACCCGCCGGCCGGGCGCGAATCACTGGTGCTGGTGCTGGACGTGCTCGCGGAGATGGAGCTTGCGGCAGGACAGCAGCTGCTGGGCGGGCTGCGCGACCGCTGGGCGGAGGAGACCCTGATCCTGCACCGGCATCGCGACGACCGCTGGGGCCTGAACGCCTTCCTCGCCCTGGGTTTCCGCCGCGAGCCGGCGGCGGAGGCCGCCACACCGGAACATGCGCTCTACCGCACCAGCCTGTACGACTACAAGCTCACGCCCGACTGGCTGAACGCCCGCTTCTGGGCCAACCCGGAGATGTGGGACCGCGCGCGCTGGTGACGCGGGTCAGGGCTCGTCGTGGACGTAGTCCACCACCTCGAGGCCGAAGCCGCCCAGCCCATGGAAGCGCTTGGGCGCCGACATCAGGCGCATCCGTCCCACGCCACAGTCGGCCAGGATCTGTGCGCCGATGCCGTACATGCGCCACTCGGCGGAGTTTTCGCGACCGCCGCCGCGCTCCTCGGGCGCCGGCTGACCCAGCAGCTCCAGCCGCTGGGTCAGCGCCTCGGGGCCCTCGTGCTTGCGCAGGATCACCACCACGCCCTCGCCCGCCTCGTCGATGCGCCGCAGCGCGTCGTCCAGCGGCCAGCCGCGATCCGGGCCGGCGTAACCGAGGGTGTCGTGCAGGGTGTTTTCCAGATGCACGCGCACCAGGGTGTCACGGTCCGGCCGCGGTTCGCCGCGCACCAGCGCGAAGTGCATCTCGTGATCCACCTCGTCCTGAAACGCCAGCAGGCGGAACGTCCCGTGCTCGGTGGGGAACTCGCGCTCGGAGACCCGGCGCACGGTCTTCTCGTTCTCGATGCGGTAGCGGATCAGGTCCTCGATGGTGCCCATCTTCAGACCGTGCTCGGCGCAGAAGCGCTCGAGGTCCGGCCGCCGCGCCATGGTCCCGTCCTCGTTGAGGATCTCCACGATCACCGCGGCCGGCTCCGCCCCGGCCAGACGCGCCAGATCGCAGCCCGCCTCGGTGTGGCCCGCGCGCACCACCACCCCGCCCGGCTGCGACATCAGCGGGAACACGTGCCCCGGCTGGACGATGTCTTCCGGCTGGGCGTTGGGCGCCACCGCGGTACGGATGGTATGCGCCCGGTCATACGCCGAGATCCCGGTGGTCACGCCCTCGGCGGCCTCGATCGACAGCGTGAAGTTGGTGCCGTGCACGTCGTTGGTGTCGGTCACCATCAGCGGCAGGGCCAGCTGCCGGCAGCGCTCGCGGGTGAGCGTCAGGCAGATCAGCCCGCGGCCGTACTTGGCCATGAAGTTGATGTCCTCGGGGCGCACGTGCGAGGCGAGCATCAGGATGTCGCCCTCGTTCTCGCGGTCCTCGTCGTCGACGATGACCACCATGCGCCCGGCCTCGAGTTCCGCGAGGATGGTTTCGGTATCGGAAAATTCCATGAACACCTGCCGTCGGGGCCCGCGCTCAGTCGCGCGGGCCGGAATGATTGGGAAAGCCCTGCTCGGCCAGCCAGTCCTCGGACAGCGTGCCGCCGCCGTCCCCGGCTCCGGCTCCGGCGCCCGGATCCGCGGCGCGATCGCCCAGCATCAGGCGCTCCAGATAGCGGGCGATCAGGTCGACCTCCAGGTTCACGCGCGTCCCCGGGGCGTAGACCGAGAAGCGCGTCAGGTCCCGGGTATGCGGGATGATGTTGACCTCGAACTCGGCCCCCTCGACGCGGTTCACCGTAAGGCTGGTTCCGTCGATGGTGATCGACCCCTTGGCCGCGATGTAGCGTGCCAGCGCCGCCGGGGCACGGAACCGCACCCGGGTCGAACGGGCGTCGGGCTCCATCGAGACCAGCTCGCCCACGCCGTCCACGTGGCCGGAGACCAGATGGCCGCCGAGCCGGTCGCCCAGTGCCAGCGCGCGCTCCAGATTGACCCGGTCGCCGCGGCCGAGATCGCCCAGCGTGGTCACCTCCAGGGTCTCGCGACTGACATCGGCGGTGAAGCCGTCCACGGAGAGGTCGGTCACCGTCAGGCAGACGCCGTTGACCGCGATCGAGTCCCCGAGGTGGGTGCCGGAGAAGTCCAGCCCCGGTGCACTGACATGCAGCCGGCGATCGCCGCCGCTGGGCGTCAGGGTGTCGAGGGTGCCGAGGCTTTCGATGATGCCGGTGAACATGGCGCAGCCTGTCCTTGCGGTGACAATGCGGGGATCATAGCGAATTCGGGGCCCCTCGGGGGAATGCCCGCAGCCGCAGGGTCTCGCCCAGCCAGCGGGACTCGACGACCTCCAGCTCCGCGCGCTCGGCCATGCGTCCGATGTCCCAGTCCACCATCGGCCGGCCGCCGGAACCCAGCAGCAGCGGCGCCTGGTACACCAGCCACTCGTCCACCAGACCCGCACGGGCCAGCGCACCGGCCAGCCCCGGGCCGGCCTCCACGTGCAGTTCGTTGATCTCGCGGGCATGCAGCTCCGCCAGCAGGGCATGCAGATCGAGGTGCCCGGCGGCATCCTCCGCGGCCCCCGGCAGGGCGATCAGGTCGGCGCCGCGCCCGCGCAGGGCATCCGCCGCCGGACCGGCCGCCGCCGACTCGGTGGTGAGGACCCAGGTGGGCGACCCCTCGAGGATGCGTGCGGTCGGTGGCGTCCGCAGACCGGAATCCACGATCAGCCGCAATGGCTGACGCACCGGCAGGTCGGCCACACGGCCCGACGCCGGGAGGCCGGCTGCCGCGGCCAGCTCCGCCGGGCTGCGGCGCACGTTGAGCTGCGGGTCATCGGCCAGCACGGTGCCGCTGCCGGTGAGGATGGCCCCGGCCCGCGCACGCCACAGCTGCACGTCGTTGCGCGCGGCCTCGCCGGTGATCCACTGCGACTCGCCCGAGGCCATCGCCGTGCGCCCGTCGAGCGAGATCGCGGACTTGATGCGCACCCACGGGCGCCCGCGTTCCATGCGCTGCACGAATCCGGGATTGAGCGCCCGCGCCTCGGCCTCCAGCAGCCCGGTCTCCACCGCGATGCCGGCGGCGCGCAGGCGCTGCGCCCCGCCCCCGCAGACGCGCGGATCGGGATCCTCCATGGCGATCACCACGCGCCCCACCCCGGCGGCGATCAGCGCCTCGGTGCAGGGCGGCGTGCGCCCGTGATGGTTGCACGGCTCCAGGCTCACGTACGCAGTGGCACCGCGCGCAGCGTCCCCGGCCGCCTGCAGGGCGTTGACCTCGGCATGCGCCTCGCCGGCCCGCCAGTGCACGCCGGCGCCCACTTCGCGGCCGTCGCGCACGACCACGCAACCCACGCGCGGGTTGGGATCGGCGGTGAAACGGCCGCAGTCCGCCAGCATCAGCGCACGGTGCATCCATTCACGGTCGGCTGCGTTCATCGGGATTCGCCGGCGGGGTCGGGGTCGTCAGGCGGGGATTCTTCCGGGATCTCGTCAGCCGCGGCGCGCGCGGCCTCCTCGTCGATCAGGCGCAGCTGGTGGCGCCGCATCTCGGGGCTCAGGTCGTCCTCCAGACGCTCGATGGCCTCGCGGAAGGACTGCACGCTGGCAAAGCTGAGATAGATGGAGGCAAATCGGATATAGGCGACATGGTCCAGCCCGTGCAGGGCCTCCAGGACCATCTCGCCTATACGGTCGGACTTGATTTCGGGGGCACTGGTCCCGGCCAGACGGCGCTTGATGTCGTCGATGACGTTCTCCACGTCCTCGGTGCGCACCGGGCGCTTGTGCAGCGCCCGGCGCAGACCGCTGCGCAGCTTCTCGTCATCGAAGGCCACCCGCTCGCCGCTGCGCTTGACCACCCGCGGCAGGCTGAACTCCGCCCGCTCGAAGGTGGTGAAACGCTCGTGACACACGCGGCACTCCCGCCGTCGCCGGATCTGTTCCTGCTCGGGTCCGGCGACCCGGGAGTCGACCACGCGGGTGTCACTGGCACCGCAGGCCGGACAGCGCATCGCCCCGGTTTATTCGCCGGCGCCGTAAACCGGGAACCGGCGGCAGATGTCCAGCACCTTGCCGCGGACGTCGTCGATCACCTGCTCGTTGTCCATGTTCTCCAGCACGTCGGCGATCCAGCCGGCCAGCTCGCGGGATTCGGACTCGGTGAAGCCGCGGGTGGTCAGGGCGGCGGTGCCGATGCGGATGCCGGAAGTCACGAACGGCGACTGCGGGTCGTTCGGCACCGCGTTCTTGTTGACCGTGATGTTGGCGCGGCCCAGGGCGGCGTCCGCATCCTTGCCGGTCATGCCCCTGGACACCAGGCTCAGCAGGAACAGGTGGTTGTCCGTGCCGCCGGAGACGATGTCGAAACCGCGCTCGACCAGGACCTCGGCCATCGCACGGGCGTTGGCGATCACCTGCTTCTGGTAGGTCTTGAAGTCCGGCTCCAGGGCCTCCTTGAACGCCACCGCCTTGCCGGCGATCACGTGCATCAGCGGGCCGCCCTGGGTGCCGGGGAAGATCAGCGACTGGAACTTCTTGTTCAGTTCCGGCTGCCCCTTGGAGATGATGAAGCCGCCACGCGGCCCGCGCAGGGACTTGTGCGTGGTGGAGGTGACCACGTGGGCGTGGTCGATCGGGTTCGGGTATTCGCCGGCGGCGATCAGGCCGGAGACGTGGGCCATGTCCACCATCAGGTACGCACCCACGGAATCGGCGATCTCGCGGAAGCGCTTCCAGTCGACCACACGCGAGTAGGCGGAGAAGCCGGCGACGATCATCTTCGGCTGGTGCTCGGTAGCCAGACGCTGGACCTCGTCGTAGTCGATCAGGCCCTCGTCGGTGATGCCGTACTGCACCGCGTTGTAGATCTTGCCGGAGAAGTTCGGCTTGGCGCCGTGGGTCAGGTGGCCGCCGGCGTCCAGGCTCATGCCAAGCACGGTGTCATGCGGCTGCAGCAGGGCCATGTACACCGCCGCGTTGGCCTGCGAGCCGGAATGCGGCTGCACGTTGGCGTAATCGGCGCCGTAGAGCTCCTTGAGGCGGTCGATGGCCAGCTGCTCGACCACATCGACGTGCTCGCAGCCGCCATAGTAGCGCTTGCCCGGATAGCCCTCGGCGTACTTGTTGGTCAGCACCGAGCCCTGCGCTTCCATCACGCGCGGGCTGGTGTAGTTCTCCGAGGCGATCAGCTCGATGTGCTCTTCCTGGCGCTGCGCCTCCTTGCGGATCGCGCTCCAGAGTTCGTCATCGTAGCCGTTGATGCTCATGTCGATCGAAAACATTCGGTGACTCCCGTTGGGTTCTAGGCAATTCGGGCGCGCAGCGGCCCGCCAGAGGCACTCGACCGGCCGCGGACGGCGGCCGGAAGGTCGGGACCGGGCGGGGTACGGCGCCGGAAAGGTCCAATACCATACTGGATTCGGCCGGGATTTTCAGGGCCGCCCGCCGAACGCCCGGCCGAACGGGCTATTCATCCAGCCACTCGCGACGCACCACCCAGGTCTCGGCGATGAAGTCGTGCAGGGCGCGGCGCTGCCGGGTAAAGGCCACCATCAGGTAGCCGATCATGAACAGCAGACCGGACAGGAATTCGGCGAAATGGCGCCCGGTCGCGCGGGCGAAGCTGATGCGCTCGCCATGCCAGTCGACCACCCGCAGGCCTACCGCCATCTTCCCGATGGTCGCGCGGTACTGCGAGCTGTGCATGCCGGCGAAATAGAACCAGCCGACCAGGATGTTCACGAAGGTCCAGGCGGTGTCCGCGTCGGTCCATTCCTCGGTGTGCATGGTTTCCGGGCTGACCATCGCCTGCACCACGGTCAGCGGGATGCCCAGGATCACCCCGTCGATCAGCACCGCCAGCACGCGCCGCCAGAAGCCGCCGAAGGCTGCGCGGTCCTGCGGCGGCCCCTCGGCATGGGCATGGACAGGATCCGCACCCCCGCTGCTCATCCCCGGCGGAGCGGCATCGTCCGGGGCATCCTGACGGGACCCGGGCGGATCCCCGTCTCGCCCGGAGTCCGGCCCGGGGCCGGGTTGCGCGGCGGGGCCGCCGGCGCCGGGCCCCGCGCCCTCCGAGGGGCCTTCCGAGGGGCGGGCGCCGAAGTCCAGCGAACGGCCACAGGCCTTGCAGAAGGCCGCGTCGTCGGGGTTCTCGGTTGCGCAGTGCGGACAGATCCGGGTCATGCATCGCTCCTTCGATGTCAGGTCAGAATGCCGCTGTCGGCCAGTCCGTCAAAGATGAACTGGACCGCCAGCGCGGACAACAGCACCCCCATGATGCGCGTGAGCACGTGCGCACCGGTGACGCCCAGCCAGTGCTGGATACGCACCGCGATCAGCAGGCAGACCAGCGCGAGGACCATGATCGCGATCAGCGCGGCGATCACCACCGCCTGCGCGGCCAGATCGCCGCTGGCCCGGCTCATCATCAGGATGGCCGCGCCCATCGCCCCGGGCCCGGCCAGCAACGGCGTGGCCAGCGGGAACACCGAGAGATCGGTGCGCGAGCGGGCCTCGCGGGTCTCGTCCGGGGTGGCCGAGACCCCGCCGGAGCTGCGCGCGAACACCATGTCGATGCCGATCAGCAGCAGGAGGATACCACCGGCGGTGTACAGCGCCGGCAGCGAGATCCCCAGCACCCCCAGCGCGGCCTCGCCGAACAGCGCGAACGGCAGCAGGATGGTGGTCGCCAGCAACGCGCCGCGCCACGCCATCGCGCGGCGCTGGGCCGGGTCCATGCCACGGGTCAGCACCGCGAACACCACCGCCACGTCCACCGGGCCGACGGTCACGAAGAAGGTGGTCAGGGCAACAATGCCCAGTTCCAGCATGCGGCGTTCTCCCGGTCGCGGGGGTGGTGGACGTCAGCGCGCGCGCTCCACATCGCGCGCACAGGCAAAGGGCGGCACCTCATCCAGGCGCGCCGCCAGCGCATAAGCCACCGAAGGTGCCATGTTCGCGACCACCATCTCCACCCCGATGACCCGACAAAGCCCGTGCACCGCCTTCAGCCAGTCGTAGTAGAGGGCATCGACCACCGGCACGCTGTCGAGGTCGTAGATCAGCCTCCGCGCCCGGGCCGTCTGCAGGTACTCGCCCAGCGCGACCAGATAACGGTCCGGCTCGCCGGGATCCAGGCCCTCACCCGGCTCCAGCAGCACCGCGTCCGCACCGATCCGGGTGAGATGCATGCCCTGGACCATCGGCGCGCCCGTCAGGCCGGGGTCCGGGCGTCGGCCATCCGCACGCCCAGCCAGTGGAAGGCCTCCTTCAGGCCTTCGGCCAGGGTCGCGCGGGTCGTCACGTCGCCCAGATCGATGTTGAGGCTGGTGAGCGCCCGGGCAATCTCCGGCCGGATCCCGGTCAGCACCGGACGCGCACCCATCAGGCCGATCGCACGGATCATCTGCACCAGGTGGTGCGATACCTGGGAATCGATCGCCATGACCCCGGTGACGTCCATCAACACCACGCGGGCCCGATCCTGCTCGATGCGCCCGAGCAGCTTTTCCATCACCACCATGGTGCGCGAGGAATCCAGGGTCCCGATGATCGGCAGCGTCAGGACGCCGTCCCAGATCTCGGTGATGGGCGTGGAGATCTCGCGCAGTTCGGCCTGCTGCGCCTCGATGGTGCTTTCCTTCTGCTCCAGATACACCCGATAGACGTCCAGGATGATGTCGTTGAACACCCCGGCCAGCAGGAGCAGGGTCTCGCGGGTCTGTTCGGGCGTGATCTCCGCGTCGCGCCCCAGGTCCTCGATCATCACGTTCTGCATGAACTGCAGATAACGCACGAACTCCTCCATGTCGCCGCCCCGCATCAGGATCTGCTGCGACATGGTGGTGAAGAACTGCTGCAGGGCACGGAACTCTTCGCTGGAGCGATCCGGCCGTCCCTCGTGCTGCAGCAGCATCACGAACAGCTCCATGAACTCCACCGAGTAGTCGCTGATCTCCTCGCGCGACAGGATGTTCCCCTGCACGAAGATGTTGTGCCCGCGCTCCTCGATCACCCCGGAAATCCGGCCGACGTTGACCATCAGCTGCTCGACCAGGATCTCGTTGGCACTGCGGGTCTCGCCGTCCTCCCGATTCATGTTGTCCCCCGTCATGACTCCTCCTCTTTTTTTGTGTTTCCCCGGCCTGCCGTCAAAGGCGGATGACCAGCAGCGACTTGTCATCATTGCTGCGCCCCAGCACCTGGCCCAGCACCAGCGCCAGCAGCTGCGGGTGCCGGCGCCACAGGCCGGGAAAGCTGGCCAGGCTCCAGTTGCGCCGGATACCGTCCGAGGCCGTGATCACCAGCGCATGCGGGGGGAGGTCCAGCCGGAGCTCCTCGCAGCTGCGATGATCATGGCCGAGAATGCCCGGCGCCATCTCCAGGCCGCGCCGCTCGCCTTCGCTCACGACCCACGCGTTCATGTCGCCCACGCCGCACACCCGAACGCTGCGCTGTGCGGCCGCGACCTCGCCGACAACCCCCACCGCCCCGCGCGAGCCGCGCAGGTTGCGGCTCAGCTCGCGCAGCACGTCGGCGGGCGATTCCCCCGCGGCGCCGGGCCGGCAACGTCCGGCCACCGCGGTTTCGGCCTCGATCCCGTGCCCCAGGCCGTCCATGTGGACCCAGCGCAGCCCGCTCCGATCGACATCCAGACCGGCACAATCCCCGTTGTGCGGGGCATCGTGCAACGCGCGCAGATAGCGCCCGAAACTCGGGCCGGCCTCGTGTTCGCCGGTTTCTCCGGGACGGAAACGCGCCCATGCGGCGGCCCCCTGCCACGGAGTGCCGGCGGCCTGCGCGGCAGGGATGCTGTAGAAATCGGACGCGTCGGCCAGACGCCGCACGGTGCCCAGGCCCTTGCCCAGGGTCCCCGAGGTGGTGTGGCCGTCGGCGAGGGCCTGGTTCAGGTCCGCGATCCCCGGACCGAAATCCATCGCGAACAGGTCGAGCGCGGGTTCCGGCGAGCGCTGCTCCCAGATCTGCACCAGTCCGGTCCCGCGCGCGTATTTCACCTGGTTGGTCACGAGCTCCTGGCAGACCAGCAGCATGCGCTCGCGCTTGATCTCGCCGAAGCCCAGGCGCCGCGCCACGGTCTTCAGCCGCGACTGCAGCAGGACCTGCCCGCCGGCGCGCGCCGCCGCCTGCTCGCTGAGCAGGGCATACGGCTGACGCGCGGGCGGTGCGGCGCTCACGCGCGGGCTCCGAGGCCCGCGGCCGCCGGTGCGTCGGGGGCCTCGAGCTCGAGTTCGGTCGCGACCTGCCCGCGCCCCCGATGCTTGGCCAGATACAGTGCCGCATCGGTGCGCGCCACCAGATCCTCCGGCGCGTCACCGTCCGCCCGCTGCCCCACGCCGATGCTGACCCGGCCCTCCATCGCCGCGAGCACGCGCTGCGCCACGCCGGCTGCCGCGTCGCGGTCACCGAATACGATAATGGCGAACTCGTCGCCCCCGGTGCGGCAGGGGAGGTCCACGTGTTCGCGAATGGCCGCACGCATGGCATCGGCCATGCCACGCAGGTAATCATCCCCGAACTGATGGCCGTGGGTATCGTTCATCTGCTTGAAGAAGTCGAGATCAAGCAGCACCAGGCTCAGCGGTTCATCCTGGCGGGCGCAGTGCAGCAGGGACTCTTCCAGACGGGCATCGAAGGCGCCACGGTTGAACAGCCCGGTCAGGCTGTCCGTCTCGGCTTCGCGGATCGAGCGCTGGAGCTCGGCCTTCTTGCGTTCCAGATCGGCCTCGAGTTCGGCCATCTCGGCCGCCGCCCGCTCGCGGGCGCGTTCCAGTTCGGCGGCGAAGCGGGCATTGCGTCGGCGCAGGAGCTCGGGATCGGTGGATTCGGAACCCCGGCGCAGGCGCTGTGACAGGGCCTCGAGCGAGGCTTCGGAGGGTTCTTCAGGGACAAGATCGAGGCGTTCGCGGCACGCATGCCCCCCAGCCTCTTCCCAATACAGGGCGAGTTCGCGTCCGTGGGCCACCAGCGCCACCTGCAGCCCGCCCTCCACATTGGCGGCAGCCTCGCGCAGCGCGTGCAGAAGGACATCGAGACGGGCGGTGGCGCGGAACGGGCTGCCGCCCAGGGCCACCACGGCGTCCAGGGCGAAACGCGCAAGCCGGCGCCGATCGGGCTCCACACAAACCGACAGTTCCAGCAGACGCTTCTCCATGCCGCCCCACTCCCTGTTCCGTGCCCGGATTGTGCCCCAGTCCGGGCGTCACGTCATGCACCGACGGCCGGGCCCGGCCGGGACCCGCCGCACATTCAGTACAAGCGGCGGTTGGCGTGGCGTTCCCAGTAGTCGAAGACCGCCCGCCCCTCCTCGGCCAGGGTTCGGATCAGCGGCAGACGGCGCGCCTCGGGGGGCGCCACCAGTTCGTCGCGGATCCGCTCGTCGTCAAACCCGGCCGCGGCCGCATCCGCGGCCGAGGCGGCATGCACCACCCGGTCCAGCCGGGCCCAGCAGGCCGCCGCACGACACATCGGACAGGGTTCACAGGACACGTACAGGGTCGCCCCGTAGAGACGATGATCCCCGAGATGACGGCAGGCATCACGGATCGCCGCCACCTCGGCATGCGCGGTGGGATCCTGCCACGGGATCACGCGGTTCGCCCCGCGGCCGACGATCTCGCCGTCGCGCACCACGAGGGCGCCGAACGGACCGCCGCCGACATCCACGGACTCCCGCGCCAGACGGATGGCCTCGCGCAGAAAGAAGGCGTCGTCGGCGGCCACGCTCATGGGGTCAGTCGCCCAGCACCCGGGACAGCACCTCTTCCGGCTCGACGTAGCCGGCGAGCATCTCGCCGTTTTCGGTGAACAGGGCCGGGGTGCCGCGCACGCCCAGGCTCTGCCCCAGCTGCATGTGCTCGTCCTGCGGGGTGGCGCAGCCGCCGTCCAGGTCCCTCAGCTTGTCCCCCTCCTTGGAACGGTCCATGGCCGCCTGGCGGTCATCGGCGCACCAGGTGCGGTTCATGATCTCCGGCGAGTCCTGCCCCAGCACCGGGAACATCAGGTAGCGCACCTTGACGCCGGCTTCCAGGTATTCCGGCAGATCCGCGTGAATGTCGCGGCAGTACGGGCAGTTGGGATCGGTGAAGATGTTCAGCACCGCGCGGGTCTCACCGTTCGGTTCGTAGACCACCAGTTCGCTGTCGTCGATGGCTGCGAACAGCTCGGCGCGCGCACCGCCCTTCGCCTGCTCCGTGAGGTTCTCGCGGGTCTGCAGGTCGATCAGGCTGCCCTGCATCACGTAACGGCCGTCCTCGCTGACGTAGAAGATCTCGGTGCCGTAGCGGACCTCCTTGATCCCGTCGAGCGGGGTGGAATGAATGGAGTCGATCTCGGCATCGGGGATGGCCTGCGACATGGCCTGCTCGATCGCCTCGCTGGCCTGGGCCGTGGTGCCGACGGCCGCCAGGACGACCGCGAAAGGAAGAACGCGCTTGAGGAACATGGGTGTCTCGCTGATGAATCAAAACGTGGATTGTAGGCCGGTTGCCTTCCGGGGGACAGACGGCTAACCCCGGGGGTGGTGTTCCGCATGCAGCGCCTGCAGCCGCGCCCTCGCCACATGGGTATAGATCTGGGTCGTGGACAGGCTGCTGTGGCCCAGCAGCATCTGCACCACCCGCAGGTCGGCCCCGTGGTCCAGCAGGTGGGTGGCGAACGCATGCCGCAGGGTGTGCGGCGACAGCGCCGTGTCGATACCGGCCTGCGCCGCATGCGCCTTGATGCGGTACCAGAAGGCCTGGCGCGTGAGCCCGCGGCCGCGCCGGGTCACGAACAGCGCCTCCACCGGCGGGTGCCCCGCCATCAGCTCGGGACGCGCGCGGTCGAGATACGCCGCCAGCCAGTCGGTCGCCACCTCGCCCAGCGGCACCAGGCGCTCGCGTCCGCCCTTGCCGGTGATGCGCACCACGCCCTGCCGGGTATTCACCGCCGTGCCTTCCAGCCCGACGAGTTCGGAGACCCGCAAACCGGCCGCGTACATCATCTCCAGCATCGCCCGGTCACGCAGTCCCACGGCCGTGGCGGTGTCCGGCGCCGCCAGCAGCGCCTCCACCTGCGCCTCCGACAGCCCGGCCGGCAGGGGCCGTCCGGGCCGCGGTGGATCGATGCCGGCCGAGGGGTCGTCCTCGCGCTCGCCCGCCTGTACCAGAAAACGATAGAAGCGGCGGATCGAGGACAGCGCCCGGGCCACCGAGCGCGGCCGCGCCCCGCCCTGCATGCGGGCGGCGACAAAGGCCAGCAGGTCGGCATGGGTCGCGGCCTCCAGTGCCCCGTCCCGCGCCGCCAGGAAACCCGCCAGCGCGCTCAGATCGCGCCGGTAGGCCGCCAGGGTGCGGTCGGCCAGGCCTTCCACCGCCCACAGCTCGTCCAGGAACCGGTCGAGGACCGCGGGGAGCTCCGCGGCCGTCTCCGGCGTCTCCGTCGCCATGCCGGACGAACGCCCGCGGACCGATCAGGAGCTGGCCGGGCCCCCGGACGTCGGACCGCGGCCGGTATCGGATGCCCCGCCCGCATCCTCCTCCGCGCCGGAGGTGTCGCCGGTCACGCCGGAACCGGAGGAGGAATCCTTCGTCCCCATCCCCGCTGCAGCCGCGGCGGCGCTCAGCGGGTTCTCGGGATTCTCCGCGCGGAACTTGCCCGCCAGGTTCTCGAACACCTTGGTCAGCTCCAGCGGCAGCGGGAAGAAGATGGTGTTCGCATGCCCGTTGGTGGACATGTCCGACATGGTCTGCATGTAGCGCAGCTGCAGCGCAGCCGGGCTGGCCTCCATGATCTGCGAGGCCTGCACCAGCTTCTCGGCCGCCTGCAGCTCGCCCTCGGCGTGGATCACCTTGGCGCGGCGTTCGCGCTCGGCCTCGGCCTGGCGGGCGATCGCGCGGATCATCGAGTCATCCAGATCCACATGCTTGATCTCGACGTTGGTGACCTTGATGCCCCAGGCGTCGGTCTGCGCGTCGAGGATCGACTGGATATCGGAATTCAGCTTGTCGCGCTCGGACAGCATCTCGTCCAGCTCGTGCTTGCCGAGCACCGAACGCAGAGTGGTCTGGGCCAGCTGGCTGGTGGCGGCGTAGTAATCCTCGACCTGGATCACCGACTTGGCCGAGTCCACCACGCGGAAATACAGCACCGCATTGACCCGCACGGTCACGTTGTCCTGCGAGATCACGTCCTGGCTCGGCACGTCCAGCGTGATCACGCGCAAGTCGATGCGCACCATCTGCTGAATCCCGGGGATCACGATGATCAGGCCGGGCCCCTTGACCGACTGGAAGCGGCCGAGAAAGAACACGACGCCACGTTCGTACTCCCGCAGGACCCGGATCGACATCGCGATCAGGGCGATGATGATCACCAGCGGTACGACGATAAAACCGAAATCATTCAACATGTTGTGCTCCTTCCCGCCGAATCGGCGGCTTGCTGCATGTGCCGGCCGCGCGGAGGCGGCCCGCGCTAAGCCGGACCGCTGCCCTCGGCCCGCTCGTCCTGTTCCATCGGCTCCACGGTCAGGCGCAGGCCGTCGATCGCGGTCACCCGCACGGCCTGCCCCTCGCGCACCGGCGCGGTGGTTTCGGCGGTCCACAGCTCGCTGTGCACCCACACCGGACCGCGCCGCTCGAAATCTTCCCGCGCATGGCCGATCATGCCGATCATTTCTTCATGGCCGGTGGCCGGTTTCTTGCCGCGCAGCTTGAACAGCCGCCCCAGCACCCAGACCGACACCAGCCCGATGGCAATGGCCGTGCCGACCACCAGCGGCAGGGCCACGTTCAGATTGGGGTCATCCCACAGGATCACGGAACCGGTTATGAATGCCACGAGCCCTCCTATGCCCAGCGCGCCGAAGCTGGGCACGAAGGCCTCGGCGATCATGAAGATCATCCCCAGCAGCATCAGCGCCAGTCCGGCGTAGTTGATCGGCATCACCTGCAGGGCGAAGAACGCCAGGATCAGCGCGATGGAGCCGATCACACCGGGGTAGACCGCGCCCGGATTCGCCAGTTCGAAGATGATGCCGTAGATCCCGATCAGCATCAGGATGTAGGCGATGTTGGGATTGGTGATCAGCGACAGGAGTTCGGTGCGCCAGTCGGGATCCATGCGCACGATCTCGATGCCCTCGGTCACCAGTTCGCGTTCGCCCGACATCAGCTTCACGGTATGCCCGTCGAGCTGCGCCAGCAGGTCATCGAGGTTGTCGGCGACGAAATCGATGACGTTCTTTTCCAGCGCATCGGTGGCGGTCAGGTTGGAGCCCTCGCGTACCGTCTCCTCGGCCCAGTCGGCATTGCGATCGTAGCGCTCGGCCAGGCCACGGATGTAGGACACCGCGTCCTCCAGCACCTTGCGCTCCATCGCATCGTCCCCGCGGCGGGGCTCGGGGTCGTCGTCCAGCAGCTCTTCCTCGGTGGCCGGCTCGACGGCGTCCTCGCCGTTGTCCCGCTGCTCGCCGCCGTTCCCGTTCCCGTTCCCGCTCCCGTTCTCGGCTTCGGCCTCGTCTTCCGCTTCCTCGCGCAGCTCGTCCAGGTCTTCCTCGTCCATGCCGGGCAGGCCGCCCCCGCCCATCTGCACGGGGGTTGCCGAGCCCAGATTGGTCGCCGGCGTCATCGCCGCGACATGCGAGCCGTAGAGCATGTAGGTTCCGGCACTGGCGGCCCGCGCGCCGGCGGGGTGCACATAGGTCACCACCGGCACTTCGGACTGCAGCATGTGCTTGATGATGCTGCGCATGCTGGAGTCGAGGCCACCGGGCGTGTCCAGCTGCAGCACGACCATCTCGGCACCGCGCTCCTCGGCGGCATCGATCCCGCGCGTGATGTAATCTACGGTCGCCGGACCGATGGCCCCGTCCACGGTCAGGAGCACGGCTTCGCGGTCGCCACCGTTATCGGCGCTGGCCAGCAGCGCGCCGGCCGTGCCGACCACCAGCAGCGCCAGCCACAGGAGCCAGCGGGCCGCGGCACCGCGTTGGTTACGGAATCGGATCATGGATCGCTGTCGTCCTCGTATCGTGTCGGCCACGCATCCTGCACCCTACAACATAGGCCATTGCGCAAACGAACGCCCATGCCGCAGGACTCCCGCCAGACTCCACCCGCCGCCCCGGAGCGCCCGCCGCTGGGGGTCATCCTCGCCGGCGGTCAGGGCCGGCGCATGGGCGGCTGCAACAAGGCGTGGCTCGAATACCGGGGCCGGCCGCTGATCGAACATGCCGTCGAGCGTCTGCAGGGACAGGTCGATGGCATCGTCGTCAGCACTAATACCGAAATGGACCGTTGCGCGCGGCTGGGGTTTCCCTGTGTCGCCGACGAACATCCCGATTACCGCGGCCCGCTGGCCGGCATTGCCGCGGCCGGTGCCGCCCGACCCGGCCGCGACCTGCTGTGCGTCCCCGTGGATGCCCCGAGCGCCCCGCACGACCTCGGCCCCCGCCTGCAGGCGGCGCGGGCCGAACACGCCGCCCCCGCGGCGATGGCCCACGACGGCCGGCGCCTGCAGCCGCTGTTCCTGCTGCTGGGTGCCGGACTGGTGCCCGCCCTGCGCGCCGCGATCGCGGCGGGCCCCCTGCCCGCCGGCGCCTGGCTGCGCGAACACGGCGCCGTGACCGCCGACTTCTCCGATTGCCCCGAGGCCTTCGCCAACCTCAACACCCCCGAAGATCTCGCCCCGCGGTGACCCCGGGAACTTACTGCGCCCCGCAACCGGCGTGTAGATTGGCGGCCGATTCCTTACACTCCCCGACGACCGGTACCGCACCGGGCCGTCGCCACCAGGGAGAGGAACCGTCATGAGCCACCCGGACAACACGCTGCCGCGCATCGGCTTTGCCGCCTGGAGCGGCTCGGGCAAGACCACACTGCTGAAGCAGCTGATTCCGGAGCTGCGCAATCGCGGCCTGCGCCCCGCCGTGATCAAGCATGCCCACCACGAGTTCGACGTGGACAAGCCGGGCAAGGACAGCTACGAGCTGCGTCACTCGGGGGCCGACCAGACCCTGGTGGCCTCGTCCCGGCGCTTCGCCCTGATGGTGGAGACGCCCGAGATCGAGGAAGGGGCGACCCCCGACCTCGACGCCCTGTGCGCGAAACTGGATCCGGCGCGCTCGGACCTGATCCTGGTGGAGGGCTTCAAGAACGCCGACCTGCCGCGCATCGAGGTCTACCGCAAGGCCAACGACAAGCCACCGCTGTACCCCGACACACCGGGGGTGGTCGCAGTGGCCACCGACGCCGGCGGGCTGCCCTTCCATGGCCCGGTGCTGCCGCTGGACGACCCCTCGCCGGTGGCGGACTTCATCATCGAACACCTTTCCCTTTACCCGTTATTGAACGGCTGACAGATGACAACGGAGGAACCGGATGAACGCGGCCGCCTGTGACGAATTCGACCCCACCGCCCTCACCGTGGAACAGGCGCGCGCCGCCGTGCTGGAGGCCTGCCGGGCGGTTGCCGAGACGCGCACGCGCAGTCTGGAGACGGCCACCGGACGGGTTCTCGCCGCGGACGTGCATGCCCGGCTGGACGTCCCTCCGGCCCGGGTCTCGGCGATGGACGGCTACGCCCTGCGCGCCGCCGATGCCCGCGAAGCCGGCGCCCGGCTGCATCTGGCCGGCCATTCGGCCGCCGGGCACCCGTGGGACGGCGCGCTGCCGCCGGGCTCCTGCGTGCGGATCCTCACCGGCGCGGTGGTCCCGGACGACGCGGATACCGTGGTCATGCAGGAGCACGTGACGGTGGAAGGTGACCACATACGCTGCGACCGCCCGGCCGCGGACAACGCGAACATCCGCGGCCCCGGCGAGGATACCCGCAGCGGCGAACGGCTTTATGGCGCCGGGCAGGTGCTCGGTCCGGCCGAGATCGGGGTGCTCGCCAGCCAGGGCATCAGTGAGGTCGAGGTCCTGCGCAAGCCGCGCGTGGTGTTCTTCTCCACGGGCGACGAGCTGGTGCCGGTGGACGAACCGCTGGAACCCGGGCAGATCCACGACAGCAACCGGCACATGATGCGTTCCCTGCTGTCGCGCTACGCGGTCAAGGCCCGCGACTACGGCATCATTCCCGACGACGAGGACGCCGTGCGCGAGGCCCTGGAGTCCGCGGGCCGCGAGGCCGACCTGATCCTGACCACGGGCGGGGTCTCGGTGGGTGATGCCGACTACATCACCCGCATCCTGCAGGAGCGCGGCGAAGTCGGCTTCTGGAAGATCGCGATGAAGCCCGGGCGTCCGCTGGCCTTCGGCCGCTTCGGCCAGGCGCGGTTCATCGGGCTGCCGGGCAATCCGGTCTCGGCGATGGCCACCTTCGGCCTGTTCGTCGGCCCGGCGCTGCGCAGTCTGGCCGGCCTGCCGGTGGCCGAACCGCGCACCCTGCGCGCACGGCTGTGCGAGGATCTGCGCAAGCGGCCGGGGCGCACGGATTATCAGCGGGCGATCGTGGAGACCGAGGACGGCGTGGACGTGGTGCGCAGCGCCGGGGGACAGGGATCGCATCAGCTGAGCGCGATGAGCCGGGCGAATGCCTTCGTGGTACTGCCGCGGGAGGCGGACGGCGCACGCGCCGGGGAGTGGGTGGAGGTACTGCCGTTCAGCGAGCTCTACTGAGCCCCCCGGGTTCAGGGCCCGGGATCAGGGCCCGGGATCAACTGCCCGGGTCATCCTCGCCCGGCGGCTCGGCGACCATGGCGGCGAACTCACGCTCCAGCAGTGCCTCGTCGCCCAGGTTCAGCTCCACCAGGCGCCGCAGGTGCCCGGCGGATTCCAGCGGCATGGCGGCGATCTCCAGCCCCAGCCGCTCGCCCTGCTGCCAGCGCACCTTGCCCTCGAACGCGATGCGGGCCTCGTCACTGAGCGGGATGTCCACCTGACCGGGCGTGCCCGGGGCGAGCGGTTCGAGCCCCTCGCATTCCACCAGCACTCCACGCAGCGAGATGTCGAGCACGCGCACCGGGCATGTCCGGCCATCCAGCTCGAGCCGGGCCGGAAATTCGAGCGGGATACGTTGAAACCGTCGCGACATACCGCAAGACTACGCAATCTTCCGCGCAGTGACCAGCGAGACCCCATGAACGACATCCCCGCTCCCGAACGCGACTCCCGCCCCGTCGGCCTGCTGCTGCGCTTCGGCGCACTGCTCTACGACAGCCTGCTGGTGCTGGCCATCTGGCTGGTGCTGGGGCTGGTGACCCTGCCGTTGTGGAACCTGCTGGACGTGTTCTTCTGGCAGGTCCAGCTCACCCTCAACATCTTCGCCGCCTGGGCCTTTTTCTACGGCTTCTGGCGCCGGACCGGACAGACCCTCGGGATGCAGACCTGGAACCTGGTGGTGCGCAGCGAGGATGGCAGCCGGATCACCTCCTGGCAGGCCACGCTGCGTTTTATGGTGGGGATCTCGCAGTGGATGATCATCCTGATGGCGATCCATCTGGCGCGCGAGCACGGCGACTGGATGACCGCGCTGATGACCGCCCTGGGCGTTCTCGCCCTGGGCGCCAGCGCCCTGCACCCGCAGCGCTGGATGCTGCACGACTGGCTGTCCTCCACCGTGCTGATGCGCACGCGGCCGCTCAAGCGTCCGCGCTGGAAGGAAAACCAGGAAGAACAGGACTCCGGGGGCGGCTGATCGCGCGCGGCCACCCGCGCCCCGTCATGCGCTCACGGGGCTCGGCGTCCCAGCCACAGCCCGACCTCCATCAGCCCGTCGGCGATCTCCTCGGCCATGCGTGCATAGCCATCCGCGTTCGGGTGGATGCGGTCCGCACGCAGATCCGCGTCGTTCAGCACCCCGGCCAGTACCCCCTCGATCAGCGGCACGTCCTCCTCGCGCGCCAGCTCGCGATAGATCGCGTCGTCACTGAGCCGCCCGGTAGCGGCCCCCAGGGCCGAGGCTTCGGGCACGCCGATCAGCAGCGGCTGCGCCCCGTGGTCGCGCACGTATCCGATCAGTGCCCGCAGATCCTCCTTCACGTCCGCCGGCTGGCGCCCGCGCAGGAAGTCGTTGCCGCCGAGCTCGAGGATGACCAGATCCGGTTCATGTTCGACCAGGCTGTCCTCGATGCGCCCGCGTGCGGTATCCGCCCGATCGCCGGGCACCCCGTCGTTGATGACGGTCCAGCCGGTGATCGCCTCCAGACGCGTCGGAAAGTCCTCGCCATCACCGGCGCCGGTTCCGTGGGTCACGCTGTCCCCGAACACCAGCACCGTGGCCGAGCGCGGCAGCGGGTCGAGGTCGGTGGGCCCCGGGCTGCCGCAGGCGGCCAGCATTCCGGCTACCAGCAGCAGCCACAGGAGTTGCCCCGCGCGCCCGGTCCGGGACGGTCTTCCGCCTGCTCTCATTGCGTCGTTCTCCCGTCGTCGATAATCCGCGTCACATCATGCCACGCGCCGCAGCCCCAGCAGCCCCGCCACCAGGAACAGCAGCACCGGCACACTGGCCGCCAGCACCGGCGGCAGCGCGAACACCAGTCCGACATGGGTCATCGCCCGCATCACGATCGCGAACGACACCCCGATCGCGATCCCCACGAACAGCCGACGCCCGGCCCCGCCTTCGCGCTGCGACCCGAACAGGAACGGGATCGCCAGCAGCAGCATCACCCAGGTCGAGGCCGGCAGGGTCAGGCGCTGCCAGAAGGCCACCTCGTAGGGCGCCGAATCCAGACGGTTTTCCTGCAGGTACTGGATGTAACGATGCAGGTCGCGCGCTCCCATCTGCGCGGGTTCCACCACCAGCACCGAGAAGTACTCCGGGGCGATCAGACGCTCCACGCGTTCCTCCTCGACATGTTCCGTCACTACCCCGTCGAAATCCGGGCGCGAGCGTTCCACGTCCTCCAGCCACCACTCGCCGTCCGTGTAACGCGCACCCGCGGCCCGGGTGATCACCCGCGGGCGCCGGTCCTCGCCCAGTTCGATCACGCGCACGCCCGCCAGCCGGTCATCCGGCAGCACGGCCTCGGCATGCACGATGCGCCGCCCGTCGCGCGCCCACAGCCCCATCGAGCCAACGCTCAGTTCGCGGTCGAAGGCGGTCGCCTTGAGGTTCTGCGCGCGGTTCTCCGCCACCGGCGCGACGAACTCGCCGATCGCGACCATCGCCAGCACCACGATCAGCCCGCCCTGCATGACCCAGCCGACGAACCGCCCGACGGTCATCCCGGCGGCGCGCATGGCCGTCAGCTCGCTGCCCGCCGCGAGGTTGCCCAGCAGCAGGAGACCACCGAGCAGCGCTGCCGGCGGCATCATCTCGTACATCCGCCGCGGCAGCGTCAGGGCCACGTACATCAGCGCCTGCGCCACGCCGTAATCGCCGCGGCCGATGTCCCGCAGCTCGTCGATCAGCGCGAACACCGCATCCAGCGCAACCAGCAGCAGCGCCGCCAGCGCGGTCCCCAGCAGCACCTGGCGGATGATGTAGCGCCCCAGGATCGTGGTCATGCCGGCTCCCCCGCCGGCGGGCCCGCACCCCGGCGCGGCCGACGCAGCAGGCCCTTGCGCCAGGCCAGCAGCAGCCACAGCACGAGCATCGCGCCGTGCGCCCACCACAGCCCCACGGCCACGGGCACCTGGCCGTCCGCCAGCTGCCCCTGCCCCAGGATCAGGAAGTTGGCATACAGCACGTACACCCCGATCGCCGCGGGGATGCGCGCGTAGCGCCCGCTGCGCGGCGGCACCAGCGACAGCGGCAGGGCGATCAGCGTCAGGACCACGATCGACAGCGGCATGGCGAAGCGCCACTCCAGCTCCGCACGCACCTCGTGGTCGTCCCGCTCGGCCCACAGCTCCGGCGTGGAGTGCGCCTCCAGGCTGCGCCGCTCGGCGCCCGGGTCGGGCTCGGTGATCTGCGTGCGCAGGCGTTCGAATTCCAGCATGCGGAAGGCCCCGCTGCCCGGGGTGCCGACGTAGCGGTAGCCGTCCTCCAGCACCAGGAAGCCGCTGCCCTCGGCACCGGGATCGGGGATCGCACGCGCGGCCACCGTGACCTGCGCCTCGCCGTCCACCTCGCGGTAGATGAAGACCTCCTCCAGCGCCTCGCGGTCATCGCTCAGGCGTTCGGCGAAGAACACCTGATCCCCCACGCGCGACTCCAGGAACTGCCCCGGCGCGATCCCCACCAGATCCGAGCGCTGGTCGGCGAGATCGCGCATGCGGTCCACCTCGCCCTCGGTCCAGGGCACCACGGTGTTCATCAGCGCCGCCAGCAGGATCGCCGCCGGTCCGGCGACCAGGAACAGGGCACGATAAAGCGCGGCGAACGACATCCCGCCCGACTGCAGCGCGATCAGTTCGCTGTCGCGCTGCATGCGGCCCAGCACCAGCATGAACCCCAGAAACAGCGCCACCGGCCACAGATACACGATGCCCTTGAACGCGCCGAAACCCACCAGCGCCGGCAGGAAATCCGCCGGCACGCTGCCCTCGGCCACGTCCTGCAGCACCCGCGCGAGCACCCCGCCGACGATCACCAGCAGCAGCACCACGGTGACCGCCGCCTGGGTCACCAGGAGTTCGCGCGCAACGAAGCGCTCGGCCCGGCGCAGGATCATGCGCGGCCCGTATCCACGTCGCCGGTGTGCGTAGTGCGCCCCGGCGGCGCGCTGGTAGTATCACTGGAAAACATTCATTTCATCCCGCGAGGCGCCCATGCAATTCTCCGTCACCACCTCCGCCGTCGACAAACCCCGCGCCGGGATCCGCGCCGCCGCCGTCAGCCACCGGCGCAAGCCGGCCCCGGGCGCGCGGGTCCTGGATGAGGCCCGCGACGGCGACCTCGCGGCCCTGTTCAAGGCCGGCGAGATGGACGGCGACGCCGGCTCGCGCCTGCTGGTGCCCGGCGCCGGACGCAAGGGTTCCGCGCTGCTGATCGGCCTGGGCGCGAAGAAGGACTACGACGCCCGCGCTGCGCGCAAGGCCTGCCAGACCCTCGCTGCCGCGCTGGTGGAGCGCCCGGCCGACAGCGCGGTGATCGCGGTGGAGGACTTCGTCCCGCGCGGCAAGGACATCGCCTGGACCGTGCGCACCCTGATCACCGCCATCGGCGACGCCGCCTATCGCTTCTTCGAGTTCAAGGGCAAGGAAGAGACCCGCCCCGTCAAGCTCGAGAAGGTCCAGTTTGCCGTGGACCGCAGCCGCGCCGATGCGGCGAAGAAGGCCTGCAGCGAGGCCGCGGCCATCGTCACCGGCATGAACCGGGCGAAGGACCTCGGCAACACCCCGCCCAACGTCTGCTATCCCGAATCCCTCGCCGACACCGCCTGCCGGCTCGCCGAACAGTATGACCGTCTCGAGACCACCGTGCTCGACGAACACGAACTGGAGGCCCTGGGTGCCGGCGCCATCCTCGCCGTCGGTCAAGGGTCCGAGCGCCCGCCGCGCCTGATTGCGATGGAATACCGCGGCGGCAACAAGGACGATGCCCCGGTGGTGTTCGTCGGCAAGGGCATCACCTTTGACACCGGCGGCATCTCGCTGAAGCCGGGCGCCGAGATGGACGAGATGAAATACGACATGTGCGGCGCCGCCAGCGTGTTCGGGGTGATCGAGGCGGTATGCGAACTGGGCCTGCCGATCAACGTGGTCGGCGTGGTCACCAGCGCGGAGAACATGCCGGACGGCCGCGCCACCCGCCCCGGCGACATCATCCACACCCTGTCCGGGCAGACCGTCGAGATCCTGAATACCGACGCCGAGGGCCGTCTGGTGCTGGCCGACGCCCTGACCTGGGTGGAGCGCTACAAGCCAAAGGCGGTGATCGACATCGCCACCCTCACCGGCGCCTGCATCATCGCCCTGGGCCACCAGGGAGCCGCGCTGCTGGGCAACGACGACCGTCTGGTCCGGCAGCTGCAGCAGGCCGGCGAGGAAACCGGCGACCGCGGCTGGCAACTCCCGCTGTGGCCGGAGTACCAGGAACAGCTCAAGAGCAACTTCGCCGACATGGCCAACATCGGCGGCCGCCCGGCGGGCACCATCACCGCCGGCTGCTTCCTCTCGCGCTACACCGAGGACTACACCTGGGCGCACGTCGACATCGCCGGGGTGGCCTGGAAGAGCGGCAAGGAAAAGGGCGCGACCGGCCGCCCGGTCCCGATGCTGATGCAGTATCTGCTGGACCAGGCCTGAGGCTCGCCGGCACATGACCCGGGTCACCTTCTACCTGCTGCAGGATCCGCAGCCTGACGCGCGCCTGCGGCTGGCCTGCAAGCTGGCCGAAAAGGCCTCGCGCCAGGGCCACCGGGTCCACGTCCACACCGGGGACCCGGCCCTGACACAGAGCCTGGACGAATGGCTCTGGACCTTCCGTGACACCGCCTTCCTGCCTCACGCCACCGAGGTGGACGCCGCCGACGTGCCGGTGACCCTGCACGACTCCCGTGCCCCGACCACCCACTGCGACGTGCTGGTGAACCTGGCCGCCGAGGTCCCCGAATACTGCGGGCGTTTCGAACGCGTGGCCGACATCGTCGGCGGCGACGAAGCCGGCCGGGCCGCCGGCCGCGCCCGCTGGCGCTACTTCCGCGACCGCGGCTATCCGCTGGAACACCACTCCATGTGAGATCCGTTGGCAGGCGATGCCCCTCCCCTGACCCGACCTTTGAGCTGGATCATGAATCCCTTCGATTCGAGTGGAAATGTGATCCATTCACGTAGAACTCACGCGGACAATGGATGCAAGGTAGCGACGGCATCCGCAGAGATGCCCGTCACAAGAAAACTACCAGCAAGGAGGTCGGAACCATGTCCGACAAGACCGATATCAGCCGCCGTACCTTTCTCCGCCGCGCCTCCGCGGCCGTCGCCGCCATCCCGGTCGTGAGCATGGCCGGCATGTCCGTGGCCACGGCCAATCCCATGGCCGAGGACGGACACGCCCACAACTACGTGGCGGATGCCGCCAACGCCGATCACCCGGACTACTCCGAGGGCGAGCGCTGCGACAACTGCGCCTTCTGGGACGGCAACGGCGGATGCCATCACGCCGATTTCCAGGGCGTCAACGTCGCCGCCGGCGGCTGGTGCGACGCCTGGGTCAGCGGCTGATCCCGCAACCCGCTCACGGGGCACCGCAATGCCCCGATACAACAGGGCCCCGCACGCCACCCTGGCGCGCGGGGCCCCTTCATTCCGATCCTGCCCCGGAGAGCTTCAGAAGCGGTAACCGATCGCGCCCTTCACCTGCCAGGAATCCGGATCCACATCGACCCCGCCAAGCACGGTTTCGTCCCCGTGGAAGGTCTGCGAATACTCGCCGCGGAAGAACATGCGGTTCTCGAGCTGGTACTCGACACCCACGCCACCGCGGCCGCCCTCGTACGTCTCGGAATCCGACCCGAGCCCGTCGGCGGACACCTTGGCCTTGGTGCCCTGGTACCCGAGCAGACCGTAGACCAGCAGGTCGTCGTTGAAGACCCGGCCGAGACGCAGGTTCACGCCATAGCTGTGCTTCACATCCACGTCGTAATCCACACCGTTCCAGGTGGTCGAGTCGTCGGCCTGATCCAGCCAGAAGTCGAGCTCCACGCCCAGGTAGTAATTGTTCTCGGTGGTGCCGGTACCGATCACGCCACCGATGCCCACGTCGGTGTCGGACAGGGAGGGGCCGGGATCCACATCAAAATCGTAGTCCACGATCACCAGCTGGCCACCGACGTATCCGCCGTGGAAGGTGTCGGCCTGGGCCACGGACAGGCCACCGACCAGCATCAGGGCACCGCCGACGGCGGCAGCAATCTTTCCTTTCGCGAACATCGGTCTTTCTCCTCGTTGTTATCCGGTTGCGGCGCACAGGCCCGCCACACTCAGCGGTCATCACGTTCGACTTATTCTCGCACACGGGCCGAGGGTTTCGACAGGCCGCGCAGGAAAACGGGTCACGAACTGCATCCCTCGTTATAATGCGCGGCTTTGCCATCCACACCCCGAGCCCGGCCCGACCATGGACAAGAGCTTCGACCCCAAGAGCATCGAACAGGCCCAGTACGAACGCTGGGAGGCCGCGAACATCTTCGCGCCGCCGGAGACGGGCGAGGCCAACTACTGCATCCTGCTGCCGCCACCGAACGTGACCGGCACGCTGCACATGGGGCATGCGTTCCAGCACACGCTGATGGACACCCTGATCCGCTACCGGCGCATGCACGGCGACCGCACCCTGTGGCAGGGCGGGACCGACCACGCCGGGATCGCCACGCAGATGGTGGTCGAGCGCCAGCTGGCGGCGCAGGAAAAGACCCGCCACGACCTCGGGCGCGAGGAGTTCGTCCGCGCGGTCTGGGACTGGAAGAACGAATCCGGCGGGACCATCACCCGGCAGATGCGCCGGCTGGGCGATTCGGTGGACTGGTCGCGCGAGCGCTTCACCATGGACGACGGGCTCTCCGAGGCAGTGCTCGAGGTCTTCGTGCGCCTGTTTGACGAGGGCCTGATCTACCGCGGCAAGCGCCTGGTCAACTGGGACCCGGTGCTGCACACCGCGCTGTCCGACCTGGAGGTGCTGTCGGAAGAGGAAAACGGCCACCTGTGGCACTTCCGCTATCCACTGGCCGACGGCTCCGGACACCTGACCGTGGCCACCACGCGCCCGGAGACCATGCTGGGCGACACCGCCGTCGCGGTGCACCCGGAGGACGAGCGCTACCGCGACCTGATCGGCAGGACCATCCGCCTGCCGCTGGTCGGGCGCGAGATCCCGATCATCGCCGACGACCACGTCGAGTCCGAGTTCGGCTCCGGCTGCGTGAAGATCACCCCGGCGCACGACTTCAACGACTACGCGATGGGCCAGCGTCACGACCTGCCGGTGATCAACATCCTGACCATCGATGCCTGCCTGAACGACAACGTGCCCGAGGCCTACCGCGGACTGGACCGCTATGAGGCCCGCAAGCGCGTGGTGGCCGATCTGGATCACCTCGGCCTGCTGGAAAAGACCGAGGACCACCGCCTGATGGTCCCGCGCGGCGACCGCTCCGGCACCGTGGTCGAGCCCTACCTGACAGACCAGTGGTACGTGAAGGCCGGCCCGCTGGCCGAACCGGCGATCCGGGCGGTGGAGGACGGCCGCATCCGCTTCGTGCCGGAGAACTGGTCGAAGACCTACTTCGAGTGGATGCGCAACATCGAGGACTGGTGCATCTCGCGCCAGATCTGGTGGGGTCACCGCATCCCCGCCTGGTACGACCCGGACGGCAACGTGTACGTCGGGCGCTCCGAGGACGAGGTACGCGAGAAGCATGGCCTGGGCGCCGAGGTGGCGCTGGAACAGGACGAGGACGTTCTGGACACCTGGTTCAGCTCGGCCCTGTGGCCGTTCTCCACCCTCGGCTGGCCGCAGCAGACGCCGGAACTGCGCGACTTCTACCCGACCAGCGTGCTGGTCACCGGCTTCGACATCATCTTCTTCTGGGTCGCCCGCATGATCATGATGGGCGAGCACTTCATGGGCGATGTGCCGTTCCGCGAGGTCTACGTCACTGGCCTGATCCGCGACTCGGAAGGCCAGAAGATGTCCAAGTCCAAGGGCAACGTGATCGACCCGATTGATCTCATTGACGGCATCAGCGCCGACGACCTGGTGGCCAAGCGCACCCAGGGCCTGATGCAGCCGCAGATGGCGAAGAAGATCGAGAAGACCACGCGCAAGGCCTTCCCCGACGGCTTCCCCGCGTTCGGCACCGACGCCCTGCGCTTCACCCTGGCCGCCCTGGCCACCACCGGGCGCGACATCAAGTTCGACCTCGGCCGCATCGAGGGCTACCGCAACTTCTGCAACAAGCTGTGGAACGCCTCGCGCTTCGTGCTGATGAACGTCGAGAGCCACGACTGCTCGGCCGCGGACGACACCGCGGAGCAGCGCACCCTCGCCGATCGCTGGATCCTCGACCGCCTGGCGGCCACCGCCGAGACCGCCACGCAGCAGCTCGATGCCTACCGCTTCGACCTCGCCGCACAGACGCTCTACGAGTTCACCTGGCACGACTACTGCGACTGGTACCTGGAGCTGACCAAGCCGGTGCTGAACGACGAGGCCACGCCGGAGGCGGTCAAGCGTGCCACGCGCCATACGCTCGTCAGCGTGCTCGAGGCCCTGCTGCGCCTGCTGCACCCGGTGATCCCGTTCATCACCGAGGCGATCTGGACCAGTGCGAAGCCGCACGCCGGCATCGGCGACGACGTCGAGTTCCTGGTGCAGCGCCCCTGGCCCGCGCAGGACGGCTTCCCGCGCGATGCCACCGCCACCGCCGAGCTCGACTGGGTCAAGGACTTCATCACCGGCCTGCGCCGGATCCGTGCGGAGATGGACATCGCCCCGGGCAAGCCGCTGCCGGTGCTGGTGAAGAACTGGAGCGACGCCGACCGGGAGCGCTATCAGCGCCACCGCGCCCTGCTGGAATTCCTCGGCAAGCCCGAGGACGTCACCTGGCTGGACGCCGCCGACGAGGCCCCGGAATCCGCCATGGCCCTGGTCGACGAGATGCAGCTGCTGATCCCGCTGGCCGGCCTGATCGACAAGGACGCCGAACTGGCGCGGCTGGACAAGGAGATCGCCAAGCTCGACAAGAACCTCGAGCAGAGCGAGAAGCGTCTTGCCAACGAGAGCTTCGTCGACCGCGCCCCGGCCGAGGTGGTGCAGAAGGAGCGCGACCGCGTCGCCGAGATGCAGGCCACCCGCGAGCAGCTCGCCGCGCAACGCGAACGTATCCGGGCGATGTAACGCCGGCGCGGCACTCGCCGCCCGGTGCCGGCCCCCGGCCCCGGCACCCGGCACCCGGCACCCGGCACCCGGCAAAGGCTGCAGGAGCTTGCTTGCAAGCGAATAGGAGCTGCTACCCGACCGCTGCCGCGGCGCTTCGGGCTACTGCCTGTGCTTGATCGCTGCCGCGGGCCTTGAGCTGGCGCTGCAGAGTCGGCGGTTTTGGCTGCCGCCGGGGGTGTTGCGCTCTCTCGCGAGCGCGCCGCGCCCGTTGTTGATCAAAAACGGGCTTTCTTGTGTGAACAAGAAAGGACCCAAAGAAGTCACCCCGACTGCCGCATCCCGGTCCGCTGACGCGGCCCGGGATCCCCTCGCTCCGAGGCCGGGCGCGGGCGGCGCTGAACTCGCGAAGCTGCGCTTCGCTCAGACAAGCAGCGCCTTTTCTCCCGCGCCCGACCTCTGCGCTCGGTGCGGCAAACGGGGCCACAGGGTCACCGCCCGTTCTTTTTCCGCCAGGCGGGCAGGCCGGGGGTTATGAACGCCCCCGGCCGAGACCAGGACCGTTGGCAACCGATTGTGTCGGATCGGCGAGAGGGCTCGCCTCCCACCGTGTTGAAACCTGCTCCCGCAGGAGGCCGGTCCTCCGGCCGATCGGGCCCCGGATGCCGTGTCGCATGGGAAGATGTCGCCCCCAAAGGACACCACGAGCCTTCGGTTCGCTTGCAAGCAAGGTCCCACAGCCACTGTGGCATGTCCGGCACCGGGTGAGGGTGCCCGGGTAGGGCCATGGACACGCCCTGCCGAGCCACAGACCCTCCTCCATCAGGGCTTCGGGGTGGGGCCGGGCCCTGACCACACGAGATTCCTTTGTCCGGATGGTTGGGAATGAGCTCTGCGAAGGGCCCGTACGAAAGCTTGAACCCGTTGGTGCACCGGGCCGCCTTTGCATCAGGAACCAGGAAACGCACGATTCGAGCGCCCCGCGATCAAGCGGGCCGGGACCGGGGCACCAATGGCCGGAACGCCTCCGGTTTACCCCCTCCCGTTGCGAGCCCCTTGCGGAGGGTGCCTCGCGCCGGAAACAAGGCGCCGGATGTCCGAGCGAAGCGCAGCTTCGCGAGTTCGGCGCCGCCGGCGCGAGGCGCCCGGAGCAAGGTTCCCGGGCGAGCTCCGGGTGCCCTTCTTTGGGTCCTTTCTTGGGCAAGCAAGAAAGGACCTCGCGGCGCGCTCGCGAGAGAGCGCAACACCCCCGGCGGCAGCCGAAAACCGCCGACTCCGCAGCGCCAGCTCAAGGCCCGCGGCAGCGATCAAGCACGGGCACCAGCAGCCCGTTCGCTTGCAAGCAAGCTCCCGCAACCGGTTACCCCCAGACGGACCCGACCCCGAACACCAGTGCGGCCACCATCAGCGCCAGCACCAGCCCGAACCAGGGGTTCGCGATGTGCGGGTGGTCCGACCAGGCCCCGCGCTTGTAGCCGGTAATCATCGCGCCGATCAGGCGGATCCGCAGGATGAACTGATAGGTGAACACGGCCAGCACGTGGATGCCGATCACGATCAGCAACAGATCGAAGTTCCAGTTGTGCAGCCGCGTCATCGTACGTTCGACGTCGCGGCTGACGGAATCGGCCAGCGGCCCCTGGTTGAAGATGTCGTCATTGGCGAACAGTCCGGTCACCGCCTGCACCAGCAGCAGCACCAGCATCAGCAGGATCGCCCAGCCACCCAGCGGGTTGTGGCCGAGGTATTCGGGAGCCGTGCCGCGCAGCCGGCCCCACGCGTAACGCGCGACCGTCACCGGCCCCGCCAGCCAGTGGCGAAAACGCGCCGTCTCGCTGCCGACAAAGCCCCACACGATGCGGAACAGCAGCAGCCCCAGCACGGTGTAACCCAGCCACTTGTGCCACCGGAACAGCATGAATTCGGTGCTGGTGTACCACAGGCCCACCAGACACAGCAGCAGTCCCCAGTGAAACACCCGCGTCGGCCAGTCCCAGACCTTCACCCGCAGGGCATCCGCGTTGCCACCGGTCATTCCGTTCATTCCTCGTCCTCGCGTTCATAGCCGGTCAGTTCCACGAAGCCACGGCCCAGGAGCTCGCCCTCCCGGTCACGGATGTCCACCGCGCCTTCCCAGTAGGGAATGACCGTATCCATTTCCTGAAATTCCCGCACCGCTTCCACACGGAAACGACGGGGCGCGCTGCCATCCGGCGGCGTGACCGTCATCGCCCACACCACCGGATAGCGGTTTCCCGAAGGCATGCGCGCATGCCGCAGCGGTTCGAGCTCCACGTGTTCCGGGCGCAGCTCGTGATCCCGGGCATCGGCCGGCATCCAGCGGCCCTTCGAAAGCTCATGGGGCGTGCCGTCATCGCGCCGCAGCTGGTAGTACATCAGGTCGGTCCCGTCGTCGAACTGCAGGGCAAACCAGTTCCAGCCGATCTGGCCCTCGGCCAGGGCGCCGCTGCTCCATTCGCGGTCCAGCCAGGCCTGCCCCGAAAGCGCCCGTTCCGCCCCGTCCGCATCGCGCAGGGTGCCGCGCGCGGCGATCCGAGGGACAGAATAGTAGTAGGACGCATTGCCCGGCTCCGGCCCCTTCTGGCTCACACCTGCCTCGCCCTGCAGCACCGGGGCGCGCTCCGGTTTCAGCTCCAGTTCCAGTTCGCGCCCGTCCACCGTGAACTGCAGATCCCAGGTGTCGCCCGCCAGGCCGGTCAGCGCCCAGTCCTCCAGCCACACCCGGCCCACCGGCTCGCTGGCACCCGCCAGCCCGGCGGCATCCCGGGCGAAGCGCTCCTCCGAGGCATGCCAGTCGCCCTCCACGTCGAGGATCGCGGCATGCGCCATCCACAGACGCGGCGTGGCCCAGCTCGACCCGTGAAACGCCGGGTCGCCCTCCAGCTCCGGCGCCAGCGCCACCCGGAAGAAGGTGATGTGGAACCCGTGGCGGCCGCCGTCGGGGCCCTCCAGATTGCCGGTCAGATACCACCACTCGTTGCGAAACCCCGGATGTGGCCCATGATCCCGCGGGAACTCGAACGCGCGCGGCTCCTCGGCCCGGCGAAAGCCCTCGACGTCCTCCTCGCCCAGGGCATCGGCGACGCGCAGCGCGGTCCCCTCTTCGTCGGACGCGGGTTCCGGCGGCTCCCCGCCACAGCCCGCCAGCCACGCACCCGGCAGCAACAGCACAAGCAGCCCCGCTCGCAGCATGCCCCTCATCACGCCACCTCCCGCAACGCCGGCAGCAGACGCATCCGGGCCATGCGCCAGGCCGGCCACAACGACGCCAGCAGGGCGGCCAGCAGCCCGATGGCCACGGTGCCCGCGACCTCGCGCCCGGGCCAGCGCAGGTCCATGCCCCAGCCGAAGGCCTGACGGTTGATCACCTCGATCAGGATCCAGCCCATGCCCAGTCCCGCGGGGATCGCCGCCAGCACCGCGAACAGCCCGAGCACCCCGCCCTGCAGCAGCACCAGCCCGCGCACGCCCCGCGGCTCCAGCCCCAGGCTGCGCAGCGTCGCGAATTCGCGGGCGCGCTCCATCTGCAGGGCCATCAGGGCGCCGAGGATGGCGATGAAGGCGACCACCAGGGTGATGACCCGCAGCAGATGGGTCACCGCGAAGGTGCGGTCGAAGATCGCCATGGATTCCTGTTCCAGCGCTTCCGGCCGGGTCACGATCGCCGCCGGCTCGCGCTGCGCCAGCCACGCCTCCAGGCGCTCGACCGCGGCCTCCGGATCGACATCCGGCGGCAGCACCAGCCCGAACGAACCCACGCCCTCCGGCGCGGGCCCGTCCCGGGCGTAGGCGCCGTGGGGGATCATCACGCGGCCCTGCGGGGTCGCGTAGTCGCGGTAGACCCCGGCGACCGTAAACGTACGACGCCCGCCCGGCACCGCCAGCTCGAGATCGTCACCGGCCTGCAGGTCGTGGTGGGCGGCGAAGGGTTCGGTCACCAGCACGGCGTCGCCAGCGCCTATGCGGTCCACCAGCCCGTCCCGGGGACCATCCACCTCCAGCAGCGGCAGGTGCTCCAGCCAGTCGGGGTGCGGCCGCACCACGAACAGCTCGACCCGACCCGCGTCGCTGCCGGTCTCCACCGTGGTACCGGTACTCAGCGATTCGGCCCCGGACTCGCTCAACAGCGGCCCGGCCCAGTCCTGCGGCAGCCGCGCCGAATCCCGTGCCGCGGCCGGCGCGACCGGAGTGACATAGAGATCGGAGGTGAGGGCCTGCCCCAGCCACTGCTCCACGCTGCCGCGAAAACTGCCCACCATCACCGACACCGCGATGGTCGCGGCCAGAGCCAGGGTCAGGGCCGAGGCGGCCGGGCCGCTGCGCGACAGGCTGCGTTCGAGGCTGCGCAGCCCGATCCGTGGCAGGCTGCGGCCGGCACTGACGACGGCCAGCCCGCGTAGCGTCCACCCCAGGACCCGGGGCAGCAGCAACACGAAACCGGCGATCAGCAGGAACAGGCCGAAGAAGGCCCCCGGCAGCCCGGCCACGCCAGTGATGAGCACTCCGGCGCCGGCGACCAGCAGGCCGAGGGAGGTCAGGGCCAGACGGTTGGCACGGCGCCGCGCCCGCGCCTCGCCGGCCCCGGCACCCTGCCCCGACGGCCCCGCGTGGCGGGCCGCTTCCAGTGCCGGGGCCAGCGCGGCCAGCAGCGCCACGCCCACGCCCAGCACCAGCACGGCCAGCAGCGCCAGTGGGCGGGGCGTGACCCGGGTAACGGCCGCGACAAAGAAATGATCGGTGACGGTCTGCGCCACTTGTGCAACCAGCGCCTGCGCCAGCGCGACCCCGGCCAGCGCCCCCAGCAGCGTCCCGATCAGTCCGACCAGCGCGGCCTCCAGCAGGACCACGGCGACGACCCGACCGCGCCCCGCCCCCAGCAGGCGCAGGCTGGACAGGACCTCGCGCCGGCGCAGCACCGAAAATGTCTGGGTGTTGTAGACCAGAAACGCCGCGATCAGCAGCGCCAGCAGACTCATCGCCGTCAGGTTGATGCGAAACGCCCGAGCCAGCTCGCGCGAGGCCTGATCGCGTGCCCCGGACGCGACGATCTCCAGCTCCTCGGGGTTCACCCCCGCGGCCCCGGCGGCCTGCTCCAGCGCGCGTTCCATCGCCCGCTGCGCCTCGGCATCCTCCAGCCGCAGGTCGATGCGGTCGAGGCGCCCGTCGCGCCCCAGCAGGATCTGGGCGGTGGCGATGTCGGTCACCCACACCCGCCCGTCGTCCTCGCCGGCGCCGTCGGCCGCGAGCACCCGCACCGCGTGGCGCCCGTCGGCCGCCTGCAGTTCGACCCGGTCGCCATCCGCCGCATCCTGCTCCGCGAACCACTGGCGTGGCGGCAATACCGTCCCGGGCTCGCTCAGCAGCCGCTGCACGGGTGCCGCGCCGATGTCCGAGGCGGCGCCGCGGAACGGCCCCTCGGCGAACGGATCCACGCCCAGCAGGTAGATACTGCGGCCATCTTCCAGCCGCGCGGCCCCCTCCACCACCGGCGCCGTCTCCCGCTGGCCGGCGCTGCGCAGTTCCGCATACACGGCCTCGGCGAAACCCTGTGGCGGCCCCAGCACCTGGTGGGTGGCGGCGCCGGCCACGGCCTCCATGGAACGGTCGAAGGCGCGCTGCGCGGACTGATTGGCCAGATCCACCGCCAGCACCACGGCCACCGCGATCACCACCCCCAGCAGGGTCAGCACCCGCTGCAGGGGCCGGCGGCGCCAGTCGCGCATCCACGCCCGCCAGATCAGCCCCATGGCCGTCAGCCCTCCCGCAGACGGCCGTCGTGCATGGTGTGGATGCGGTCGAGGCGGCCGGCCAGTTCCGCGCTGTGGGTCACCAGCAACAGGGCGCTGTCATGCGTGGCTACCTGCTCCAGCAGCAGCGAGAAGACCGACTCGCCAGTCACCGAATCGAGGTTGCCGGTCGGTTCGTCGGCCAGGATCAGGGCCGGCTGGTGCACCAGCGCGCGGGCGATGGCCACGCGTTGCTGTTCCCCGCCGCTGAGGGCTTCGGGCAGGCGTCCGCCCAGCCCTTCCAGGCCGACCGCCGCCAGCGCGGCGTCCGCACGCCGGCGACGCTCCGCGACCCGCGCCCGGCGGCCGGAAACGTCGTCGGGGAGCCCGGCCAGCTCCAGTGCCAGCATCACGTTCTCGCGCGCATCCAGAGTCGGGATCAGGTGGAACGACTGGAACACGATGCCGGCGACACGCCGGCGCAGTCGCGTGCGGCCGGCCTCGTCCAGGGCGCCGAGGGAAGTGCCCGCCAGCCGCACCTCGCCCTCGCCCGGGTGCTCCAGCCCCGCGGCCAGGTGCAGCAGGGTGGACTTGCCGGAACCGCTCTCGCCGACGATCGCCACCCGTTCCCCCGGCGCCAGCGTCAGATCCACCCCGCGCAGCACCGGCGTCTCCGGCGCGCCGGGATAGACGAACGTCAGCGCGGCCACGTTCAGAACAGGATCCTGCGACGGGGCAGCGGATGGGGACGGCGACGAAGACATGCTCGGCTCCAGACGGGGTCAAACAAGCGACCGGGCGCAGCCCCGAAGGTTCGCGCGAGTGCTCAAACCGGTGCAAGCATCGCACGCAAGCACTTGAGTGGAACAGAGGATCCGTTAGAATAACGGGACCTGCCACAAGGGAACGCATGATGAAACGCCGAACACGCTGTCGATCTATCGTCGCCCGGCCGTAAGCACTGCGCACCCTTCTCCGCCGCTGCCGCCGGGCCTCATGACACAAGAGCGCCGGGAGGCGGCCGGATCCTGCGATCTGCCCCGTCCTGGAAATCCGATTACGACGGTCCCTCGTCGTCACCGCGCCGCGCGTGCCGGTGATCCGCCAGCGACCGCCGGGAGCAGGGCATGGAACACAACCTCGAACAGTCCATCATCGAACTGCGCGAACTGGTCCGGCTGGACGACCGCGCCGGCCTGGATGAGCTGCTGGATTACATGCGCATCCAGGACATTGCACATGCGCTGATGGAGCTGCCCGCGGACGCCGTTACCCCGATCTTCAACCGGCTGCATCCCGGGCGCAAGGCCGACGTCTTCGCCTATCTCGACATCCCCTTCCAGCTGCGACTGCTGGGTGCGTCGTCACGCGAGGATGCGCGCTTTCTGCTCTCCGAGATGGAGACCGACGACCTCACCGCGCTGCTGCAGACCCTGGACGCCGAACGCCTGCGCGAATACCTGCGCCTGCTGCCGTTCCGCGCCATCCGCCGTGCCCTGAAGCAGCTCAACTACCCCGAGGATTCGGTCGGCCGGGTGATGTCGCCGTCGGTGGTCGCGGTGGCCCCGGACTGGACGCTCAAGCGCGCACTGGCCCATGTGCGGCGCACCGGTGACGAACACTCCAACAACGTGATCTTCGTGGTCGACGATGACCGCACCCTGCTGGCCGCCATCCCCATCCGGCGCTTCCTGCGCGCCGAGCCCGACAGCCCGGTACGCAGCCTGATCGACGACGAATCGCCCTACACCGTGCAGGTGGACGCCGACCGCGTCGAGGCCGCGCGGCGCATCCAGCACTACGACATCGAGAGCCTGCCGGTGGTGGGCGACAACGGCGAGCTGCTGGGCGTGGTCACGGTGGACGACGTCATGGACGTGATCGAGGCCGAGTCCACCGAGGATTTCCACAAGCTGGGTTCGGTGGGCAACCTCCCGCTGAGTCCGCGCCAGGCGAGCCCGTTCCTGCTGTATCGCAAGCGGGTCGGCTGGCTGCTGGGGCTGGTGGCGTTCAACACCCTGGGCGCCCTGATGATCTCGCAGTACGAGGAGGCCATCGAGGCGGTGGCGGTGCTGGTGTTCTTCCTGCCGCTGATCATCGACTCCGGCGGCAACGCCGGGGCGCAGAGCTCGACCCTGATGGTGCGCGCGATGGCCACCGGCGAGGTCACCACGCGCGACTGGCTGCGCCTGTGGGCCAAGGAACTGGGCGTGGCCACCGGGATCGGCGTCAGCATGGGGATCGCGGTATCGCTGCTGGGTCTGTGGCGCGGCGGCATGGAGATCGCGGTGCTGGTGGCGGTCGCGATGACCCTGATCGTGGCCTTCGCCAGCATGGTCGGCATGCTGCTGCCGGTCATCCTGCGCAGCCTCAAGCTCGACCCCGCGACCGCCAGCGTGCCACTGGTCACCGCCATCGCCGACCTCGGCGGCATCGCCATCTATTTCTCGCTGGCCGTGGCCATGCTCGGCCTTGCCACGCCGGCCTGAGGGGAACCCGCATGAGTCCGACCGATCACGACATCGACAACCTCCCCGACACCCTGCGCACCGCCCTGGAGCAGGGCTCCGACGGCCCGCTGAACGCGATCTGCAACGCGCATGCGGCGCCCGACCTGTCGGACGCGCTGGAGACCCTGCCCGAGGATCAGGCGGTCGCCTTCTTCCAGCGTCTGGAGCCAGCCTGCGCCGCGCCGGTGTACGCGCACCTGGAGCCCGATCATCAGTCCCGGGTGCTGGCCGCGCTGGACGAGCAGCAGGCCGCGGACCTGGTCGCCGCCCTTTCGCTGGACGATGCGGTGGCGGTGATCGACGGCCTGGGCGACGAGCATGCCGACTCCCTGATGGAGACCCTCCCGGCGGAGAGCCAGGAGGCCGTGGGCTCGCTGCTGGCCTATCCGGAAGAAAGCGCCGGGCGCGTAATGACCCCGGAGTACGTCACCGTGCAGCCCGAATGGACGGTGAGTGAGGCCATGGAGCATCTGCGTGCCCACCACGAGGTGGCGGAGACCGTGAACACGGTGTTCGTGACCACCGCGGCCGGCGAGCTGCTGGCCTGGGTGCGGCTGAAGGAGCTGCTGCTGGCGCGCGCCTCCGCGCGGGTTGCCGACCTGATGCACACCGACGTGGCCAGCATCACCGCCGAGGAGGACCGCGAGGAGGCGGCCCACCGCATCAGCCACTACGACCTCAACGTGCTGCCGGTGGTCGACGACCAGGGCCACATGCTGGGCATCATCACCGTCGACGACGTCATGGACGTGCTGCGAGCGGAAACCACCGAGGACTTCCACCGCATGGCCGCGGTGGGCGACGTGGTGCTGTCGCTGCGCGACGCCAGCATGGGCCTGCTGTACCGCAAGCGCATCGGCTGGCTGCTGATCCTGGTGGTGGTCAACATCTTCGCCGGGCTGGCGATCGCCCGCTACGAGGCGGCCATCGAGGCGGTAGTCGCGCTGGTCTTCTTCCTGCCGATGGTGATCGCCACCGGCGGCAATACCGGCTCGCAGGCGGCGACTCTGGTGGTACGCTCGCTGGCGGTCAACGATGTCCGATTGCGCGACGCCTGGCGCCTGGGCGGCAAGGAACTGGTGGTATCGACCGCACTGGGCGTGACCCTGGCGGCCGCCATCTGGCTCTCCGGCAACTGGCTGGGCTCGCTGGAGGTCGCCAACGCCATCGCCCTGGGCATGTTCCTGGTGGTGGTGTTCGGCGCGATGTTCGGCATGCTCCTGCCGTTTGCCCTGACCGCCCTGCGGCTGGACCCGGCGGTGGCCAGCGCGCCGCTGATCACCTCGGTGGTCGACATCGGCGGTATCCTGATCTATTTCGGCGTGGCCGTGGCGGTGCTGGGCCTGTAACGGGCGTCGCCGCCGCGCAATCACCCGCGCGGCCTGCGGCGGCTCGGCAGGCCCGCGCGACTGCGTTAGACTCGGCCCCGTTCCGGCCCGACTCAGCACGCGAGTACACGACCATGAGCACGCCTCCCGTCCGGCACCGCACCGTCCCCGTCCGCGTTGGTCCCGTGACCGTGGGCGGCGAGCATCCCGTGGTGGTCCAGTCGATGACCAACACCGACACCGCCGACGCCCTGCGCACCGCGGTCCAGGTGGCCGAACTGGCGCGCGCCGGCTCCGAGATCGTGCGCATCACGGTCAACTCGGCCGATGCCGCAAAGGCGGTGCCGGAGATCCGCGAGCGGCTCGACGCGATGGGCCTGGACGTGCCGCTGGTGGGGGACTTCCACTTCAACGGCCACAAGCTGCTGACCGAATACCCCGAATGCGCCGAGGCCCTGGCCAAGCTGCGCATCAACCCGGGCAACGTCGGCCGCGGCTCGAAGCGCGACGCGCAGTACCAGGCGATGATCGAGACCGCCATCCGCTTCGACCGGCCGGTGCGCATCGGCGTGAACTGGGGCAGCCTTGATCAGGAACTGCTGGCGCGCATGATGGACGAGAACGCGCAGCGCCCGGAGCCGCTGGAACCCCAGGCGGTGATGGAACAGGCGCTGATCACCTCGGCGCTGGAGAGCGCCGCCGAGGCCGAACGCATCGGCCTGCCGCATGACCGCATCATCCTGTCGGCCAAGGTCAGTGGCGTGCAGCCACTGATCCGGGTTTACCAGGATCTGGCCGCGCGCTGCGACTACCCCCTGCATCTGGGCCTGACCGAGGCCGGCATGGGGGCCAAGGGGATCGTCGCCTCCACCGCCGCGCTGTCCGTCCTGCTGCAGCAGGGCATCGGCGACACCATCCGTATCTCGCTGACCCCGGAGCCCGGCGGCGACCGCACGCAGGAGGTCAGCGTCGCGCAGGAGATCCTGCAGAGCATGGGCCTGCGCAGCTTCCTGCCCTCGGTGGTGGCCTGCCCCGGCTGCGGCCGCACCTCCAGCGAATATTTCCAGCACCTGGCGCAGGACATCCAGAGCTACATCCGCCAGCAGATGCCGAACTGGCGCCAGCACTACCCCGGGGTCGAGGAGATGACCGTCGCGGTGATGGGTTGCGTGGTCAACGGCCCGGGCGAGAGCAAGCACGCCGACATCGGGATCTCCCTGCCCGGCACCGGCGAGCAGCCGGTCGCGCCGGTCTACGAGGACGGCGAGAAGACCGTGACCCTCAAGGGCGAGCATATCGCCGAGGAGTTCCAGGCCCGCGTCGAGGCCTACATCGAACGCCGCTACGGACAGGCCGGATGAACGCGAGCGCCGACCACGACCCGCAACTGCTGCAACGCGTGCAGGCCCTGTTCGAGGATCCGCGCATCCGGGGCTGCAACTGGCAGCCGCGGCTGTTCTGGCACCCGACGGAAAGCGGTGGTGCCTTCGGTGCGCCGCGGGTGGACCCGCGCGAACTGGAGGTGTTCCTGGCGACGGTGGCGGGCGAGGCCTCGCAGTGTCTCGACGCCCTCGAGGCCGATTGGCCCGGGCGCGGCCGCTTCCTGGCCGCCAACGCCCGGCGCCACGAACTGCCGCTGTTCACCCGCGCCTGAGCCCCGCTTACTCCTCCGGTCCGTCCGCGGCGCAGACCCGGTTGCGGCCCTCGGCCTTGGCCCGGTAGAGCTGCTCGTCGGCGCGCGCCACCACCCGCAGCGCGGAGCGGCGCGGCTGGCACTGCAGACTCGCCACCCCGAGGCTGGCGGTCACGTGATCCGCCACTTCGGACGCCGGGTGCGGAATGGCAAGCTCGGTGATGGCGACGCGCACCCGTTCCGCCACGGTGACTGCCTCCGCCAGCGCCGTATCCGGCAGGATGCAGGCGAATTCCTCGCCGCCGTACCGCGCCGCCAGATCGGCCGAGCGCGAGACGGTCGCGTCCAGTACCCGCGCCACCTCGCGCAGACAGTCATCGCCGCGCACATGACCGAGGGTGTCGTTGAACGGCTTGAAATAGTCGATGTCCAGCAGGATGATCGAGAGCTCCCCCCCGGAACGAGCCAGCCGGGCGTTCTCCCGCTCCAGGGTCTCCTCGAACTGGCGCCGGTTGGCGAGTCCCGTCAGGCCATCGGTGACCGCCATGCGGGTCAGCTGGTCGCGGGCCCGTTTCAGTTCGATCTGATGCTGCACCCGCAGCTTCACCACGGGGGGATTGATCGGCTTGTTCACATAGTCAACCGCGCCCAGTTCCAGCCCGCGCGCCTCGCCCTCGGTGTCCCCCACGCCGGTGATGAAGATAACGGGAATGCTCGCCGTAGCACGCTCCGATTTCAGCCACTCGCAGACCTGAAACCCGTCGGTGCCGGGCATCATCACGTCCAGCAGGATCACGTCAGGCCGAGCCGAGGCCGCCAGGTCCAGGGCCTTGTGTCCGTTGGTGGCGAACAGCACCTCGTGCTCGTCCTCGAAGATGCCGGCCAGCAGTTCGATGTTCGCCGGTTCGTCATCCACTACCAGGATGCGTGCCCGATGCGCGCTGTTCATGATTCCTCCCCGGCCTGCTCCAGCAGCCGATCCAGGGCGGCCAGGGCCTGCTCGAAATCGAGTTCCTCGATCCGGGCCTCCAGTTCCCGCACCGTGGCGTCATGCCCCCGACCGAGCAGCCCCTCCTGCAGGGCACGGAACTCGGACCGGGCGCGGAGATTGTTGCTCTCGATCAGGGCCCGCAACTCCTGCAGGGCCGGGACGGGCAGGGCTCCGCCCGTCGGGGCCACCGGCCCGGCGGAAGCGTCCTCCGGCGCACCACCCGTGGCCCCGTCGGCAGCGTCCAGGCTGCGGGCGGCCTCGATGGCGGGGGCCAGATGCGACTCTAGATCGGGCAGGCGAGCGCGGGCGGACTGCGTGTCGCCGCCGGCCAGCTCGATTTCGATCGCCTCGGCCGCATCCCGCACGGCACGCAGCTCCAGCGACCCGGCCACCCCCTTCAGGGAGTGCGCCAGGCGATTGGCGTCCTCGAGCTCACCCCGATCCAGCAGGCCGCGCAGTTCCGTCACCACATCACGGTAGCGCTCCTCGAGGCCGAGGATCATGCGCCGCAGCAGCGACGCCTTGCCGTTGCAGCGCGCCAGGGCCGCCGGCAGGTCGAACGGCGGCAGCTCGTCGGGCAATCCGTCCACTCCGCCACCGGCACTCGGCGCGGGGGCCGCGGTTTCCCCGGCGGCGCCATCCGTGACCGGCGCCGCCTCGGATGCCGCCGGCTCGCGGCCCTCCGTGGGTGCGCGGTCCATCCCGGGGGCCGTCCCGCCGGAGGCCGCATGACGCGCCACCCAGGTCGCCAGGGTCCGAGCCAGTGCCTCCGGGTCGATCGGCTTGGTCACGTGGTCGTTCATCCCCGCATCCAGGCTCTTCTCGCGATCCCCCGCCATCGCGTGCGCGGTCATCGCAATCACCGGGAGCCGGGCGAGCGCGGGGTCCTCCCGCAGCCGGCGGGTCGCGGTCAGGCCATCCATCTCCGGCATCTGGATGTCCATCAGGACCGCGTCGAACGCGTCGGCCCGCGCGACATCCACTGCCTCGCGGCCGTTCTCCACCGTGGTGACCTCGCAGCCCATGTCCTCCAGGAGTTCCACGGCGAGATCCCGGTTGATGGCGTTGTCTTCCGCCAGCAGGACGCGGACCCCGTCCAGCCGTGGCACTTCGTCGTCCGGCTCGGGTGCCGCCTCGCGCGGGGCCTGCTCGGCGTCATCCACCCGCAGAAGCTCGACCATGGTGTCGTGCAGCGTGGACTCGGTCACCGGTTTCAGCAGGATCCCGTCCACGGTCTCCTCCGCCTGCTGCAGAACCTCGTCGCGACTGAAGCCGGTCACCATCAGCACCGATGGCACCTGCCGCTTGCGGCCGGAATTGATATGGCGGGCGACCTCAAGGCCGTCCATGCCCGGCATGCGCCAGTCGGTCAGGACCATGTCGTATGCCAGGCCCTGCGCCGGCGCCCGCTCCAGTACCTGCAGCGCCTCGGGGCCGGAGGCGGCGGTATCCGCGTCGATACCGAGGTCGCGCAGCATGGCGGCCAGGGTTTCGCGCGCCGCGGCGGAATCGTCCACCACCAGTACGCGGTGGCCGCGCAGCGAGCGTGAGAAGGAAGCACATGCCGGTTGAGCCGGCTCGGTCTCGACCGCCAGACGCACGGTGAAGCTGAAGGTCGATCCCTGACCGGGCGTGCTTTCCACGCCGATCTCGCCGCCCATCATCTCGACCAGCTGGCGGCTGATCGCCAGCCCCAGTCCGGTCCCCTCCTGGCGCCGGGTGATCGAGGCATCCAGCTGGGTAAAGGAACGGAACAGCCGGCGCGCCTCTTCTTCGTTCATGCCCGGACCGGTATCGCGCACGGAGAACCGCAGCGTGGCATAGCCGTCGTCCACCGCCTCCGCGGAGACCTTCACCACCACCTCGCCCTGCTCGGTGAACTTGACCGCGTTGCCCACCAGGTTGGTCAGCACCTGCCCCAGACGCAGGGCATCCCCGCGCAGGTCCCGCGGGGTCCCCGGGGCGACGTGATGCACCAGTTCCAGGCCCTTCTCCTCGGCCCGGTGACCGACCACGTCGGTCACCCCGTTGAGCACGGAATCGAGGTGGAACGGGGCATCTTCCAGTTCGAGCTTGCCGGCCTCGATCTTGGAGAAATCGAGGATGTCGTTGATCAGGCCGAGCAGGCGCTGGGCCGCATTGTCGATCTTGTCCATGTACCCCCGCTGACGGGGGGTCAGTTCGGTCCGCCGGGCGAGGTGACTCATGCCGATGATCGCGTTCATCGGCGTGCGGATCTCGTGGCTCATGTTGGCCAGGAACTCGCTCTTCGCGCGGGTGGCGCTCTCCGCCTGCTCGCGTGCGAGCTTCATCTCGCTCTCCAGTTCCCGGCGCACCCGCACCAGCCGGTTGAGGATCAGCGCCGTGCCGCTTCCCACCAGGACCACGGCCACCACGGTCCACAGGGCGAACTGCCAGAGCAGATCGCGCAGCGGTTCGGTCACGGCCGAGCGATCCAGGCTCAGGACCTGGTACCAGTCCGTACCGGGAATGGGAGTGGCGTGCAGCAGGCGTTCTTCGCCATCCATCACCACCTCGCGCAGCTCACCCTCGTACGACGGGTCCAGCGGGTCGAAACCGCCGCCTTCCTCGATGGCATCCACCAGCGGCTGCAGCACCCGCGAGGAATCCGGGTGGGCAACCACCATGCCGTCCTCGTCGACCAGCACCATATGGCCGTCCCAGCGCAGATCCAGACCGGCCACGCTGGCAGCCACCTCCTGCAGGCCGATGTCCCCGGCCGCCACCCCGTGCAGCTCGCCGGTGTCGCGGTAGACCGGCGAGCCCATGGAGATGATCAGCCGGTCCTGCGCGGCATCTTCGAACGGCGCGGTGATATACAGACCATCGTTCAGCAGCGCGCCCTCGTACCAGGGTCGCGTACGCGGGTCGAAATCACCCGGCAGTGAAGCCTCGGGATCCGACATGATCATGCCGCCCTGCGCGTCACCGACATAGGTCAGATCGACCTCGCCCATGCGCTCGAACTGCTGCAGCACCGGACGCGGATCGCGCCCGACCGGCACCTCTTCGGCCAGCCCCTCGATCAGGCGCGCATTGGAGGAAAACCACTGGGATACGTAGAGTGCGGTGGACTCGGAAGTAGAGGTCACTTCCGAGCGCACCGCTTCGCGCGTCTCGCCCTCCAGCATCTGATACGCCACGGTCGCCAGCACTGCGCCCAGCAGCACGATGGCGGCCAGCACGAGCAGCAAAAGCCGGTAGTGGAAGGACTGGAAGGAGGCCTGGTCACGCTGAGTCATCGGCGGTTTCCCGGAGTAGGCATGCCACGCATGCGGGCACGGGATGATTCCCGCAAGACCCTAAGGGGTTCAGGCCTGTGGGCGCAAGCGCGCCGGAGGGGTCGGGTTATCCGGCCGGTTTGCGGAACGCCACCTGCTTCCAGTAACCGAACAGGCTGGCGGGTTCCACCGCCTCGGGCTCGCAGCCGGTCAGCTGCACGAAGTGGTCCAGCTCCATGTCCGGACGAAAGCCCACCGCCCGCGAAAGAGGCCGCAGGCTGCGTTCCACCCCGCGCAGCAGCCATTGCCGCGACGCGAAATGGTTGACCAGCAGGATCTGTCCGCCCGGGCGGCACACCCGCCACATCTCGGCGAACATGCGGTCGGGATTGGGGACCACGGACGCCACGTACATCCCGACCACCGCGTCGAAGCTGTCATCGCGGAAACCGAGAGCTTCGGCGTCCATCTCGGCCACCCCGCGCACCCCCGGCAGACCACCGTTGATGCGTTCCTGCGCGACCTGCAGCATCTCGCGCGACACGTCGATGCCGACCAGATCCACGCCGTCGGGGTACTCCGGAAACGAAATACCGGTTCCGACCCCGACCTCGAGGACCCGTTTGCCTTCCAGCGGCGCCAGGGTCTTCTGCGCGCTGTGCCGCCCGGTGGCGAACACCCGCCCGAAGGTCGCGTCGTAGTGCCGTGCGTAACGCCGGTAGCTCTTGCGTATGCTGACCAGATCCATGCCTGTCGTCCCCGAAGGAAACCGGGGCCCGGCCGGGGGCCGAACCCGCCGCCCCGTCCTCAGGCGTCTTCTTCGACCGCCTTCATGCTCAGACGGATGCGGCCCTGCTTGTCGACCTCCAGCACCCGCACGGTGACCGAGTCGCCCTCGGACAGGAAGTCGCTCACGTTCTCCACGCGCTCGTCGGAGATCTGCGAGATATGCACCAGACCGTCGCGGCCGGGCAGAATCGAGACAAAAGCGCCGAAGTCCATGATCTTGGCGACCTTGCCGGTGTACTGACGCCCCACCTCGATGTCGGCGGTCAACTCCTCGATGCGGCGCTTCGCCTCGTTGCCGGCGGCGGCATCGGTGGAAGCGATCTTGACCGTGCCGTCGTCACCGATGTCGATGGTGGTGCCGGTCTCCTCGGTCAGGGTACGGATGGTCGCGCCGCCCTTGCCGATCACGTCGCGGATCTTGTCCGGGTTGATCTTCAGGGTGATGAAGCGCGGTGCGTGTTCGGACATCTCCTGACGATGGGTGTCCAGCTCGGCGTTCATGCAGCCGAGGATGTGCAGCCGGCCTTCGCGCGCCTGCTCCAGCGCCTGTTCCATGATCTCGCGGGTGATCCCGTCGATCTTGATGTCCATCTGCAGCGCGGTCACGCCGTCCGAAGTCCCGGCGACCTTGAAGTCCATGTCGCCCAGGTGGTCCTCATCGCCGAGGATGTCGGAGAGCACGGCGAAGCGGTCGTCCTCCTTGATCAGGCCCATCGCGATGCCCGCGACCGGGGCCTTCAGCGGCACCCCGGCGTCCATCAGCGCCAGCGAGGTGCCGCACACCGAGGCCATGGAACTGGAGCCGTTCGACTCGGTGATCTCGGAGACCACGCGCACCACGTAGGGGAAGTCCTCGTCGCTCGGCATCACTGCGGCCACGCCGCGCTTGGCCAGCCGGCCGTGGCCGATCTCGCGACGCTTGGGCGAGCCAACGAAACCGGTCTCCCCGGTGCAGTACGGCGGGAAGTTGTAATGCAGCATGAAACGGTCGCGACGCTCGCCCTCGATCGCGTCGATCACCTGGGCGTCGCGGTCCGTGCCCAGGGTGGCCACCACCATCGCCTGGGTCTCGCCCCGGGTGAACAGCGCGGAGCCATGGGCCCGCGGCAGGATGCCGGTCTGCACATCGATCGGGCGCACGGTCTTCGTGTCGCGGCCGTCGATGCGCGGGTGGCCGTCCAGGATACGGTCACGCACGAGGCGATATTCCAGATCGTGCAGGGCCGTCTTGACCGCATCGGCATCGGGGCCGGATTCGTCGTCACTGGCCAGGGATTCGACCAGGCGGCTGCGCAGTTCGCTCAGGCGCTGGCTGCGGGTCTGCTTGTCGGCGATCTGGTAGATCTCGGTCAGCTCGTCGCGCGCGGCCGCGGCCACGCGTTCTTCCACCGAGGCCTCGCTCTCCGGCGCCTGCCAGTCCCAGGCCGGCTCGCCCGCCTCGGCCGCCAGTTCGTTGATCGCGCGGATCGCGGCCTGCATCTGTTCGTGGCCGTACATCACCGCGCCCAGCATGGTTTCCTCGGACAGCTCGCTGGCCTCCGACTCCACCATCAGGACCGCGTTCTCGGTCCCCGCCACGACCAGATTCAGCTCGGATTCCTCCAGCGCGCTGAAGCTCGGATTCAACTGATATTCGCCGGCGCGGTAGCCGACGCGGGCGGCGCCGATGGGGCCGCCGAACGGCACACCCGAGAGTGCCAGCGCCGCGGAAGCACCGAGCATCGCGGGGATGTCGGGATCCACTTCGGGATTGATCGAGACCACCGTCGCGATGACCTGGGTTTCGTTCTTGAAGCCTTCGGGAAACAGCGGACGAATCGGACGGTCGATCAGGCGCGAGGTCAGGGTTTCCTTCTCGCTCGGGCGCCCTTCACGCTTGAAGAACCCGCCCGGGATCTTGCCCGCAGCATAGGTCCGTTCCTGGTAGTTGACGGTCAGGGGGAAGAAGTCGCGCCCCGGGTCGGCCTCCTTGCGGGCGACCACGGTGACCAGGACCACGGTCTCGGCCATGTTGACCAGCACCGCGCCGCTGGCCTGGCGGGCAATATCTCCGGTTTCGAGCGTTACGGTGTGATTTCCGTACTGGAACGACTTCTTGTATGACACGTTTTTTCCCGTTTCCCTTTGAATCCCGATGCGGCCCGCCGACCGGCCGCCTTGCTGCAGCGGACGGCGGGCCCCGTAAAGTTCTTGCCGCAATCGATGCCCCGAACAGGGGCCCAAACAAACGGGCCCGCACCGGAGGCGCGGGCCCGAGGGGCGGGGCCTAGCGGCGCAGGCCCAGTTCCTTCACGATCGACTGATAGCGTTCGACGTCCTTGCGCTTGAGATAGGACAGCAGCTTGCGACGCTGGCTGACCATCTTCAGCAGGCCACGCCGGGAGTGGTGATCCTGCTTGTGCTTGTCGAAATGGCCCATCAGATGCTGGATGCGCGCCGTCAGGAGTGCAATCTGCACCTCGGGCGATCCGGTATCGTTGGCATCGCGCTTGTGCTTCTCGACGATGGCCGACTTCTCTTCGGTAGTGAGCGACATGTAAGGCTGACTCCTGATTCCTGAACCGTCTGTCTGAGTGGCCAGTGGCGCTGGCGAACAGGCGCGTATGTTAGCACGCGCTCAAGCAGCGTGAACAGCGAACGGGCCGACGGCCGCCGCGCGGGGGATTCTGGTATATTGTGAACTTAATCACTCCCCGACAGGGGCGGTCATGACCACGCAGGAAACCCGCCGACTCCAGGCCCGCATCCTGCTGCTGGCACTGGCGGTGCTGGTGCTGCTGGGCCTGATCGCGGCCAGCCTCACCGCCCATGCCTATTATCAGCAGGCGCGCGACCGCGCGGATCTGGCGCAGCAGGCCGCGCTTCAGCATCACGGGCAGGCGGTGGCGCAGTATTTCGACCGTCTGGAGGACATCGCGTGGCAGGTCGCCAGCCGCAGCCGCATCCGCGACGAACTGGCCGCCTACAATCGCGGCGCGACCGATCTCGAAGACCTGCAGGACTTCAGTCACGACAAGCTGGAAGATGCCCTGCGACCCTCCGGCGCGGCCGGCATCATCCGCCTGGATGCGGAAGGCCGCCAGGTACTGGCGGTGGGCGACGCCAACCCGGACCCGATCTACTGGCCGGACATCGATCCGGCAATGCGCGAAACCCGCATGCGGGACCACCTGGCCTGGGAGGGCCGGGCCTGGATCATGATCGCGGTGCCGATCCTCTCCCGCGAGGACGAGTGGCTGGGCGCCGACATCCTGGTGTTCCCCGCCGAAGCCATGGTCGGCGTGCTGGAGTCCGCCGCCGAGGGCGGCAAGGCCGCCTGGCTGGAGGGCCCGCAGGGAGTGGTGCTGCGGGTGGACGACATCACCTGGAGCCTGATGCCGACCGGCGCCGGGGACCCGGTGGCCCCGGCACTGCAGCAGGCCCGCGGAGGATCCCAGGCCCTGCAGCGCACGGACGGCGAGGTGGTCTTTGCGGTGCCGGTACGCCCGGGCTGGGGTCTGGCGATGGCCGTACCGGAGGAGCAACTCTACGCCGGCATGATGGCCCACCTGGCGCTGCCGGTCGGACTGGTACTGGGCATGGCATTGCTGTCGGGACTGGGGCTGATCGGCGTGATCCGGCCGCTGTCACGCCAGGTGGTGGCGCAGTCCGAGGCCCTGGAGCGCGCTTCCGAGGAGCAGGAGGACCTGCTGGAGTACGCCAGCGGCTTCGTCTATCGCTTCGACCGCTCGGGTCGCGCGCAGTACATCTCGCCGGGCGTGGAGCGGGTCCTCGGCCGCAGCATGGACCGCCTGCCGGAGGCCACCCTGCGCGCCCTGGTCGAACCCTTCCTGCCCTATCTCGAGGGCACCGCGGTGCCGATCGACGGCGGCAGCGACGCCGACCTGCCTCCGGCACGCGCCGAGGTCACCGACGTATCCGGCGAACGGGTGGTCCTGGAGCTCAACGCGCGGGTCCGCTATGACGGCGACCGGGTGGTGGACATCTTCGGCGTCGCCCGCGACGTGACCAGCCGCGAAGAAGCCCGGCGCCGGGTCAGTCATCTGGCCAACTACGATCCGCTCACCGACCTGCCCAACCGCACCCAGCTCGACGAGCGCCTGGCGCGCGCGATTGAACGCTGCCGACTCCACGACGAGCGCCTGGCGGTACTGTTCGTCGACCTGGACGGCTTCAAGTACGTGAACGACAGTCTGGGCCATCATCGCGGAGACGAGCTCCTGGAAGCGGTCGCCCGGCGCCTGCTGGGCGCCATCGACCGGCACTCCACCATTGCGCGCCATGGCGGCGACGAATTCGTGGTGCTGACCGAACACATCGCCACCGCGGAGGACGCCGCCAGCGTCGCACACGAGCTGCTGCGTGCACTGGAGTCGCCGTTCCACGTCGCCGGTCAGGAGCTGTTCATCGGCGCCAGCATCGGCATCAGCCTGTTCCCCGACGACGCCGCAACCCCGGACATGCTGATCCGCAACGCGGACTCGGCGATGTACCGGGCCAAGGCACGCGGACGCAACAACGTGCAGCTCTACACCGCCGACCTCACCGACGCCAGCCAGCGCCGGCTGGCGATCGAGGCCGGCCTGCGACGAGCCATCGAGGGCGACGAGCTGGAGGTCGTGTTCCAGCCCCAGTGGGACCTGCCCGGCGAGAGCCTGGCCGGTGCCGAAGCCCTGGTCCGCTGGCGCCATCCGGAGTTCGGCATGATCAGCCCGGCGGAATTCATCCCGGTGGCGGAAGAAAACGGCACCATCGGTCTGCTTGGCCGCTGGGTGCTGCGCGAGGCAGTACGCCGGGCCTGCGAATGGGGACCGGAGCGTCTGGGCCGGATCGGGGTCAATGTCTCCGGCCACCAGGTGCTGTTCGGCGACATCGTCACGGACGTGCGGTCGGTGCTCGCCGAGACCGGGCTGGACCCCCACAGGCTCGAGCTAGAGATCACCGAGGGCTTCGTCATGGACCACGCCGAGCGCGGCATCGCCACCCTGGAGGAACTGCGGTCAATGGGCGTACAGCTGGCGATCGACGACTTCGGTACCGGCTATTCGTCGCTCAGCTATCTCAAGCGCCTGCCGGTGCAACGGCTGAAGGTGGATGCCTCGTTCGTGCAGGGGGCGGACTGCGACCCCGCCGATGCCGCCCTCACCGCGTCCATCATCGCCATGGGTCACAAGCTGGGGCTGACGGTCATCGCCGAGGGCGTCGAGACCGCCACCCAGCGCGACCTGATCATTCGGGAGGGCTGCAACGAGGCCCAGGGGTATCTCCTCGCGCGGCCGATGTCGGCGGAGCAGCTGGCCGCGCTGATCGCGGACCCGGTGCCCGCGTATCGCCGCGAATGAGGTCGGTTGCAGCGGGCCTCAGCCGGTGACGAACAGACGCCGCGGGCGAATCGTGCCGTCCCCGGCCTCCAGCCCCACGCCGAGAAATTCGCCTGCGGGCCCGTGCAGGCGTACCAGGACCCCGCCCGCTTCCGGTTCGTCCGCAGCCGGCGAGACACCCGCGATGCGCTCGCTCACCGCTTCCGCTCCCGCCGGATTCCCGTGGCGCAGTGCCGCCGCTCCGGCGGCCCCCAGGTGGAGCTGCGGCCAGCCGGACAGGGCGGCCTCCGACGGCAGAAGACCGGCCTCGATCGCCGCTGCACCGCCCTCCTCGAAACGCTGCTCCAGGGCTTCCAGGGTCCACATGGCGTCGGCCGCGAAGGCCCCGTGGCCGGTGCGCCGCAGCTCTTCAACCGCCGCACCGCAGCCGAGGGCTTCCCCGATATCGGTCACCAGCGACCGGATATAGGTGCCCTTGCTGCAATGCACCTCCAGCCGCAGGCGATCATCCGCCAGCCGTTCGATATTCAGCGAATGGATCCGCACCGGCCGCGGCGGACGGTCCACTTCCACCCCTTCGCGCGCCAGCTCGTACAGCCGCCGGCCGTCCTTCTTCAGGGCCGAGACCATCGGGGGAACCTGCTCCAGATCGCCGGTGAAACCGCGTTCCAGTCGCGCCAGATCCTCGTCGGTGATCGCGGGGACCGGGGACTCGGCAAGGATTTCTCCGTCCATGTCCGCCGAGTCGGTCTCCACACCCAGCCGCGCGACAGCCACATAACGCTTGTCCGCGTCCAGCAGCCAGCCGGACACCTTGGTCGCCTGCCCGAAACACAGTGGAAGAAGCCCGGTCGCCCGTGGATCCAGGGCGCCGGTATGGCCCGCCTTGCGCGCCCCGAGGAGGTATTTCACCCGACCCAGCGCCTGGTTCGAACTGAGCCCCTGCGGCTTGTCGAGCAGCAGGATGCCGTCGACGTTGCGCCCCTTCCTGCGCGCCACGGCGAGTCGGTTTACCGGTCCTGCAGGACGTCGGGATCACCGGAGGCATCCGGGTCCCCGCCGCCTTCCGCTCCGGCCTCCGCATCACCGTCGCCGTGCCGCTCGCGATCCTCCGCAAGCGCCTGACTGATCAGCGAAGACATGCGCGCGCCGCGTTCGGGCGTGTCATCGTAGATGAACCGCAGTTGCGGGATGCTGCGCATGCGAATCCGGCTGCCCAGCGCCCGACGCAGGAAGCCGGCCGCGCTGTTGAGGCCCTGCTGCGCCTCGCGACCGCCCTCCTCGCCGCCCAGCCGGGTGAAATACACCCGGGCGTGGGCCAGATCCTTCGAGACCTCCACCCCCGAGATGGTCACCATGCCGACCCGCGGGTCCTTCACCTCGACGCGCACCAGTTCGGCGAGCTCGCGCTGGATCTGCTCGCCGACCCGGTCACTGCGCAGGAAGTCGCGGGGTCCGGGCATTACAGCGACCGCTGGACCTCGACGCGCTGGAAGACCTCGATCTGGTCCCCGGCCTTCACGTCGTTGTAGTTCTTCACCGCGATACCGCATTCGGTACCGGCCCGGACCTCGTTCACGTCGTCCTTGAAGCGGCGCAGGCTTTCCAGCTCGCCCTCGTACACCACCACGTTGTCACGCAGCACGCGGATCGGGTTGCCCCGCTTGACCGAACCCTCGACCACCAGGCAGCCGGCCACCTGGCCGAAGCTCGAGGCCTTGAACACCTCGCGCACCTCGGCCAGGCCCACGATTTCCTCGCGGGTCTCGGGCGCCAGCAGCCCGGACAGGGCCTGCTTCACGTCCTCGATGGCCTCGTAGATGACCGAGTAGTAGCGGACGTCGATCCCGTTTTCCTGCGCCACCCGCTTGGCGCCGGCATCGGCGCGCACGTTGAACGCGATCACGATGGCGTCCGAGGCCGTCGCCAGGTTGATGTCCGACTCGGAAATCCCGCCGACCCCGGTGGAGATCACCTTGACCCGGACCTCTTCGTTGGACAGCTTGACCAGCGATTCGCGCAACGCCTCGGCGGATCCCTGCACGTCGGCCTTGATCAGGATGTTGACCGTGCCGACGTCGCCTTCCTGCATCTGGTTGAAGATGTTTTCCAGCTTGGCCGCCTGCTGCGCCGCCAGCTTGCGCTCGCGCTGCTTCGCATCCCGATATTCGGCCGCTTCGCGGGCGGTCTTCTCGTCCGCGACCACCAGCATCTCGTCGCCGGCCTCGGGCACGCCTGACAGACCGAGGATCTCGACCGGCATCGACGGCCCGACTTCCTTCACCGCCGTGCCGGTATCGTCGAACATCGCCCGCACGCGGCCGTATTCCTTGCCGGTCAGCACGATGTCGCCGTGGTTCAGGCTGCCGGACTGCACCAGCACCGTGGCCACCGGGCCGCGGCCCTTGTCCAGCCGCGATTCGATTACCACACCGCGCGCCGGCCCCTCGTCCGGGGCCATCAGCTCCATCAGCTCCGCCTGCAGACCCAGGCCTTCCAGCAGCTCGTCGATGCCCTCCCCGGAATGCGCCGAGACCCGGATGAACTGGGTGTCGCCACCCCATTCCTCGGGGATCACCTCGTGCTGCGCGAGATCGTTGATCACCCGGTCGGCATCCGCCTCGGGCTTGTCGATCTTGTTGACCGCCACGACCATCGGCACACCGGCCGCCTTGGCGTGGTTGATGGCTTCAAGGGTCTGCGGCATCACGCCGTCATCCGCCGCCACCACCAGGATCACGATGTCCGTGGACTGCGCACCGCGCGCCCGCATCGCCGTAAACGCCGCATGCCCCGGGGTATCCAGGAAGGTCACCCCGTCATGCCCGTTCTCGACGTGGTAGGCACCGATGTGCTGGGTGATCCCGCCGGCTTCGCCGGAGGCCACGCGCGTCTTGCGAATATGGTCCAGCAGCGAGGTCTTGCCGTGGTCGACGTGGCCCATCACGGTCACCACCGGCGGACGCGCCTTGGGTTCGCCGGTCTGCTCCTGGGCCACCTCGATCTGGTCCTCGATCGTCTCTTCCTTGGCCGGCACCGCGGTATGGCCCATCTCCTCGACCACCAGCATCGCCGTTTCCTGATCGATGGACTGGTTGATGGTGGCCATCACGCCCATGCCCATCAGGGTCTTGATCAGTTGCGGTGCCTTGATCGCCATCGCCTGCGCCAGATCGGCCACGGTGATGGTCTCCGGCACTTCCACCTCGCGCACCACCGGTGCGGTCGGCTTGGCGAAGCCGTGCTTGCCGGCCACGGCCTGGGCCGCCTGCGACTGACCGGCACCCTTGCCCTTGTCACCCTTCTTGCGCCGACCGCGACGGTCGCCGGCGACATGCAGTTCCTTGCGGTCGTCCTTGCGGCCACCCTTGCGGCCCTTGCCGGACTTGGCGGGTTCCGCCGGCGCCGCGGCGGGCGCCGGTGCCTGGCGCTGCTGCGCGGCCTCGCGTTCCAGGCGCGCCTGTTCTTCCTTCTCGCGCTTCGCCTCCTGCTTCTCCTGCTCTTCCTGCTTGCGCTTCTGGCGCTCCTCGCGTTCGACCTCTTCCTGCTTGCGCGCCTCGACGGCCTTGCGCTGAGCTTCCCGCTCGGCTTCCAGCTGCATGGCCAGTTGCTGCGTACGGCTCAGCGGCTTCTTCGGAGCGGCCGGCGATTCTTCCGCGGCGGCGGCCGGTTCCTCGTCCGCCTCTTCCGCCTCGGATGACTCCGGTGCCTCGGCTGCGGCCGACTCCGCCGCTTCGGGCTCTTCTTCGACGTCCGCCGGTTCCTCCGCCGCGGCCTCGTCGACCGCCGGTTCAGGTTCCGGCTCCGGCGCCTCGGCCGCCACCGGTTCATCCGCCGGCGCTTCCGCCTCCGGCTCCGCGCCCGGCGCATCGCCGGCCGCGGCCTCCTCGGCTTCCGGAGTCACCGGCGATTCTGCATCGGGACGGGTCTCTTCCGGTGCCGCAGCGGCTTCGGATTCCACACCCTCGGCCGCCTCGGGGCGATCCTCCGGCGCCGGTGTTGCATCCGCCGGCTTGCGCTTGAGGGTGCGCTTCTTGCGCACCTCCACGTTAACCGTCTTGGTCTTGCCCTGGCCCGAGCTGACCTTCAGCGTCTGCGCCTGGGAACGCCGCCGCAGCGTCACACGGTCGCTCGACCCGCCCGCGGAACTCTGGCGCAGATGGTCCAGCAGCTGGCGCTTCTCGGCATCGGTGATGGGCGCCTCGGGCCCGGCCACCTCGACGCCCGCCTCCTTGAGCTGCTCCAGGAGACGATCGACGGGCTTGCCCACCGATTCCGCGAATTGCTGCACTGTCATTTGCGCCATGGCGCTACCTCCATTCCAGATTCTGTTCCGGCGTGCCGCTGCCCGACCACCGCCGCTGCGTCGCGGTCATTCCCCGGTTTCGAACCAGGGAGCGCGCGCGGTCATGATCAACTCGGACGCCTCCTGCTCGGAGATGCCCAGCATTTCCACCACATCATCGGCCGCCTGCTCGGCGAGATCCTCCATGGTGCACACGCCGCTCGCCGCCAGCCGATTGGCCAGAGCCACGGTCATGCCGTCCATGTTCAGCAGATCCTCGGCCGGCTCGCCACCGCCGCCGTCCTGCGCCGCGATCGCCCGCGTCAGCAGTGCATCGCTCGCCCGGTTGCGCAGTTCCGCGACCACGTCTTCGTCGAATTCCTCGATCGACAGAAGCTCCGCTTCTTCGACGTAGGCGACCTCGTCCAGGGTACTGAAGCCTTCCTGCACCAGGATCCCGGCCACTTCCTCGTCGACGTCCAGCGCCTCCATGAAGTAGGTCACCAGCTGCCGGGCCTCGGCCTCGCTCTTCTCCTCGGCCTGCTCCTCGGTCATCACGTTGAGCTCCCAGCCGGTCAGCTGCGAGGCCAGGCGAATGTTCTGCCCCCCGCGCCCGATCGCCAGGGAAAGCTTGTCCTCGGCCACCGCGATGTCCATCGACTGTTTCTCTTCGTCGACCACGATCGAGAGGACCTCCGCCGGTGACATCGCGTTGATCACGAACTGCGCCGGATTCTCGTCCCACACGATGATGTCGATGCGTTCGCCCGCGAGCTCGTTGGAGACCGACTGCACGCGCGAACCGCGCATGCCCACGCAGGCCCCCACCGGATCCAGCCGCGGGTCATTCGAGCGCACCGCGATCTTCGCCCGCATGCCCGGATCACGGGCCGCCCCGAGGATGTCGATGATCTCCTGCCCCACCTCCGGGACCTCGAGCTTGAACAGCTCGATGAGGAACTCCGGCGCGGTCCGGCTGAGGATCAGTTGCGGTCCGCGGGCATCCGGACGGATCTCCTTGAGATAACCGCGCAGGCGGTCATTGGTGCGTACCGTCTCGCGCGGGATCATGTGCTCGCGCGGGACCAGGGCCTCGGCGTTGTTACCCAGATCCACGTAGGTCCCGTTGCGGTCGGTACGCTTGACGATCCCCATCACCAGCGAACCGACCCGGTCCTCGTACTCCTCGACGACCTTCTGCCGCTCGGCATCGCGCACCTTCTGCACGATCACCTGCTTGGCGGTCTGCGCGGCGATGCGACCGAAATCCACGGCCTCGACCGGTTCCTCGATCACCTCGCCGATCTGAATCTCCGGGTATTTCTGCTGCGCGTAGGACAGCAGCATCTGATAGTCGGGAGACTCGAACTCGGGATCCTCGTCGTCCACCACCGTCCAGCGGCGATAGGCCTCGTAATCGCCGCTTTCGCGGTCGATGCTCACGCGCACATCCATGCGCCCACCGTGATACTTGCGCGTGGCCATCGCCAGGGCCGATTCCAGGGCCTCGAAGATAACGCCCTTCTCGACGCCCTTCTCGTTGGAAACGGCGTCGACGACCAGCAGGATCTCCTTGTTCATGTCATGCCTCTTCGCAGCCTCGACAGTCGCCTGTCGACATCAGGTTGTTCATGATTGCGTCCCCGGGTCTTCTTCCAGCACGCGCGCATTGTGAATCGCGGCCAGCGGCAGCTCGTAGGCCGTGCCATCGACCGCCACCTCGATCATGGTGTCGTCCGCGGACAGCAGCTGCCCGCGGTAGTTCCGCCGCCCGTGTTCCGGCCAGGTCAGACGTACCTTGACCGCACGACCGACGTAATCGCGGAACTGATCGGGAGTAAACAGGGGACGTTCGATGCCCGGACTGGACACCTCGAGCGTGTAGTCCGCGCGGATCGGCTCTTCCACATCGAGGACCGCGCTGACCTGCTCGCTGACGCGCGCACAGTCATCCACGGACACGCCGGTCGAACGATCAATATAGATGCGCAGCATCTGCGGCTTCGAACCCGCATGGTGTTCGATACCCCAGAGTTCACAACCCTGGCCTTCGACCACGGGTCCCAGTAGCGCCTTCAGTTGTTCAACCTGCTCGGACAAATGTCTGTCGACCTCGATTCCACTGCACCGGTGCACGGAGCCCGGAAACAAAAAAAGGGCGTTGAACGCCCCTTTACACCTTCCGTCATGGAAACAGGCTGCAGCTCGAAGCCTGTCGGCGCGCGGGAGCGCGGCCCCAAGAAAAAGGCCCCGCGAAGGGGCCCTTTCGAAAACTGGTAGCGGGGGCAGGATTTGAACCTGCGACCTTCGGGTTATGAGCCCGACGAGCTGCCAGACTGCTCCACCCCGCATCCGAGAAAACGTACTCTACCAAGCCGCGGGCCGGCTTGCAAGCCCCGATCGCAATCAGCGCGAACGGCGCGCCCGCTGACGCAGATGCGGGCGAAGATCATGCCGCCAGATGAACCCGGGGATCGCGAACACCGCAAACATCGACAGCCCGATCACGTAGAACTCCCAGCCCTGGGCATGAACACTGCCCGTCGCCTGATGCTCGAGACCCTTGCCGATCAGCCCCACCAGCAGGAACAGCACCAGCCATTCGAACACCCGGGTCCAGCCTCCCTTGCTCCCGCTCGCCGGGAGGAACATCAGTGCGATGCGATCGGTCAGCCACGGCAGGTTGGCGGCGACGAACGCAAACGCCACAAACCCCCAGACCAGGACTTCAAACGGGACCAGTTGATTCAAGACATCCTCCGGGTCGGATCAGCCAGCGATGGCGTAGTGGGTAACGGACAGCAGAAGGCCCGGAAAAATTCCCAGCAGCAGCACCGCCAGTCCGTTGACGCTCAGCGCCGTGGCCAGCGCGCCCGACGGCTGCACCGGTTCGCTGGCTTCCTCCTTCGGTTCGTCGAAGAACATGATCTTCACCACCCGCAGGTAATAGAACGCCCCGATGATGCTGAAGATCACCGCCAGCACACCCAGCCAGACCAGGCCCGCACCCACGGCTGCCTGAATCACGGCCAGCTTGGCATAGAAACCGACGGTCGGGGGAACCCCGGCCATGGAGAACAGCAGCAGGAGCATGATGAACGCGAACCACGGGTTGCGTTTCGCCAGCCCGGCGAAGTCGTCCAGGCGATCGGCCTCGTAACCCCGGCGCGACAGGAACACGATCATGCCGAACCCGCCGGCCGCGGTAAGCGCATACACGATCACGTAGAACATCGCCGAGGCGTAGCCCGAGTCGGTTCCCGCGAGGATCCCCATGAACAGGAAGCCGACATGCGCGATGGTCGAATACGCGAACATGCGCTTGATGCTGGTCTGCGCGATCGCAATCACGTTGCCCACCGCCAGCGACAGCACGGTCAGGATGATGAGCATGCCCTGCCAGTCCGCGTGCATCGGTCCCATGCCCTCGACCAGCAGCCGCATCAGGAACGCGAAGGCCGCGATCTTCGGCGCGGTCGCGATGAACAGCGTCACCGCCGTCGGCGCCCCGTCATAGACGTCGGGCACCCACATGTGGAACGGCACCGCCCCCAGCTTGAACGCGATCGCCACCACCAGGAACACCAGACCGAACACCAGCGGGACGTTCAGGGCCTCGTCGGCCGTCGTCAGTTCGGAGGCGATCACGGCGATATCCAGCGAGCCGGTCATGCCGTAGATCATGGACATGCCGTACAACAGCAGCCCGGACGCCAGCGCCCCCAGCACGAAGTACTTCATCGCGGCTTCGCTGGCCCGGGTGTTGTCGCGCCAGAACGCCACCAGCGCATACGAGGACAGCGACAGCAGTTCCAGGCCCAGGTACAGGGTCAGCAGATTGTGGCCCGAGATCATGATCATCATCCCCAGGACCGCGAACAGCCCGAGGATGTAGAACTCCCCCTTGTGGATGTCGCGCGCCATCAGATACGGCCGCGAGTAGAGGAAGACGAAGAAGCTCGTGACGTACACCGCCAGCTTCAGCACGTCGCTCATCGGGTCCTTGATGAAGCTGTCGCTGAAGGTCAGCACCACTTCCGGGCCCGCCAGCCACAGCGTCAGAACCGCGGCACCCGCGAGCGTGGCCTGCACCAGGCCGTAGGTGATGTCGCGGCGCGAATCCGGCAGGAACGCATCCAGTATCAGGATGAAGCACGCCATCCCGAGGACGAACATCTCGGGAACGGCGGGCAGAAAGGCAGGAATCTCGAAATTCATGTCAGGCGTCCGTTCAGAGCTTCGAGTGCGCGATATGCGCCACGAGGTTGTCGATGGTCGCGTTCATCACTTCCAGCAGCGGCGCCGGCCACACGCCCAGCAACAGCGTGAAGAACGCCAGCAGCCCCATCAGGAAGAATTCGCGCCGGTTCATGTCGGACAGGCCGGCCACGTTCTCGTTGGCCACGGTGCCGAAGATCACGCGCTTGACCAGCCACAGGGTGTAGCCGGCGGCCAGGATGAGCGTCGTCGCGGCCAGGAAGGCGATCCAGAAATCGGCCTTGAAGGCGGCCAGGATCACCATGAACTCGCCCACGAAGCCCGATGTGCCCGGCAGGCCCGTATTCGCCATTGCGAACAGCACGAAGAACGCAGCGAACCACGGCATGGTGTTCACCACGCCACCGTAATCCGCGATCTGCCGACTGTGCAGGCGGTCGTACAGAACACCCACCGCAAGGAACATCGCCGCGGAGATGAAGCCGTGCGAGATCATCTGCACCATGCCACCGGCGATACCCAGCGACGCGCCCTGCCAGTCGCCGGTGTTGGAGTAGATGTAGAACGCCAGGAAGAAGCCCAGGGTCACGAAGCCCATGTGGGCGATCGACGAGTACGCGATCAGCTTCTTCATGTCGCTCTGGATCAGTGCCACCACCCCGATGTACACCACGGCGATCAGCGACAGCACGATCATCAGCGTGTCCAGCACCGCCGACGCATCCGGAGTGATCGGCAGCGAGAAGCGCAGGAAGCCGTAGCCGCCGATCTTCAGCATGATGGCCGCCAGGATCACCGAACCCCCCGTCGGCGCCTCGACGTGCGCATCCGGCAGCCAGGTATGCACCGGGAACATCGGGATCTTGACCGCAAACGCCAGGAAGAACGCGAGGAAGATCAGTATCTGCGCGGTCATCCCGATCTGCAGCGCATGGAAGTCCTGGATCAGGAAGCTGCCGGACTGGATGTACATCCAGATCAGTGCGACCAGCATGAACACCGACCCGAGGAAGGTGTAGAGGAAGAACTTGATCGTCGCGTACACGCGGCGCGGCCCGCCCCAGATCCCGATGACAAGGAACATGGGGATCAGCATCGCCTCGAAGAACACGTAGAACAGCACCGCGTCCATCGCCGCGAACATGCCGATCATCAGTCCTTCCATGACCAGCATCGCGGCGAGGTAGTAGGCGATACGATCCTTCACCGACTCCCATGCGGCGATGACCACGACCACCGTGATCAGCGTGGTCAGGAGGATCAGGGGCATGGAGATGCCGTCGACCCCGAGGTGATAGTTCACGTTGAACGCCGGGATCCAGGAGGCCACCTCCTGGAACTGCATCTCCGCGGTGCCGCGCTCGAACATGAACCACAGCGGCAGGCTTGCCACGAAAGTGGCCACGGCCACGCTGAGGCCCAGGCGCCGGGCCACCACCGGCGCGTCACGCCCGGCGGCAAGCGTCAGGAAGCCACCGAGGATCGGCAGCCAGATCAACAGACTCAGAATGGGCCAGTCAGCAAACATGGTCGTTCCTTGAAACAGCGGTGGGCTTCGCAGCGGTCATCGTCGAAACCCCTCAGATCACGTAGGCGAACATCAGGACCAGCAGCCCGATGATCATCACGAATGCATAGTGATAGAGGAAGCCGGTCTGCACATGGCGCACCCGGGCCGACACCCAGCCCACCGAACGCGCGGCGCCGTTGACCAGCCAGCCGTCAATGATCATCGCGTCGCCATAGCGCCACAGCCAGCGCCCGAGGCGCCGCGTGCCACCGGCGAAGAACCAGTCGTTGAAGCGGTCAAACCCGTACTTGTCCTCGAGGATGCGCACGCCCGGCCGCAGACGGTCGGCGATCACGGCCGGCAGATCCGGCCGTTTGATGTAGAGGTACCAGGCGGTCGCCAGTCCCGCCATCGCGAACCAGAACGCCGGCGCCACGAGCCCGTGCAGCACGAACCCGAACACTCCGGTATAGCTCTCGCCCTTCTGCGCCAGCACGTCCTTCGCCTCGCTGACGAAGATCGAATTGGCGAAGAAATCGCCAAACAGCATCGGGCCGATGAAGTAGCCGGCCACCACCGACGGGATCGCCAGCAGGATCAGCGGCAGGGTGACCACCCACGGGGTCTCGTGCGGATGCGGCGTGCCATGGTGATGGTGGTCCTCGCCATCCCCGTGGTCGGGCATGTAGTGATGCGCCTGGTCGTAGCGTTCCTCCCCGTGGAACACCATGAAGAACATGCGGAAGGTGTACAGCGCGGTCACGAACACGCCCAGCAGCACCATCCAGTAGGCAAAGGTCGCCCCCGGGATCTCCGAATACCCGACCGCCTCGATGATCGCGTCCTTGGAGAAGAACCCGGAGAAGAACGGGAACCCGATCAGCGCCAGGGAACCGATGAGCGCGGTCACGTAGGTGATCGGCATATGCCGGCGCAACCCGCCCATCGCGCGCATGTCCTGCAGGTGGTGCATCGCGATGATCACCGAGCCGGCGGCCAGGAACAGCAGCGCCTTGAAGAACGCGTGGGTCATCAGATGGAACACGCCGGCGGCGTAGGCCGAGGCCCCCAGGGCCACGGTCATGTATCCGAGCTGCGACAGCGTGGAATACGCGACCACGCGCTTGATGTCGTTCTGCACCAGGCCGATCAGACCCATGAAGAACGCGGTGATCGCGCCGATGATCAGGATGAACGACAGGGCCGGCACCGAGAACTCGTACAGCGGCGACATGCGCGCCACCATGAAGATGCCTGCGGTCACCATGGTCGCCGCGTGGATCAGCGCCGAGATCGGCGTCGGGCCTTCCATCGAATCCGGCAGCCACACGTGCAGCGGCACCTGGGCGGATTTACCCATCGCACCGATGAACAGGAAGATCAGCGCCAGATCCAGCAGGCCGAAGGTCCAGCCCGGCCAGATGGTGATGGTCGCCTCGCTCATCGCCTGGCCTTCGGCGAAGACCTCGCTGTAGTTCAGGCTGCCGGTGTAGAACACCAGCGCCGCAATCCCGATCAGGAAACCGAAGTCGCCCACGCGGTTCACGATGAACGCCTTCATGTTCGCGTAGATCGCGGTCGGGCGCTTGTACCAGAAGCCGATCAGGAGGTAGGAGACCAGCCCCACGGCCTCCCAGCCGAAAAACAGCTGCATGAAGTTGTTCGCCATCACCAGCATCAGCATGGAAAAGGTGAACAGCGAGATATACGCGAAGAACCGCTGGTAGCCCGGGTCGTCCTGCATGTAGCCAATGGTGTAGATGTGCACCATCAGCGACACGAAGGTCACGACCAGCATCATCATCGCGGTCAGGTTATCGACCAGGAATCCGACCTCGAAACGGATGCCGTCCGAAACCAGCCAGGTGTACACCGACTCGTTGTACACCCCCGCTCCGCCAAATACGTGCTGATAGAACACCACCACGGACAGGAGGAACGAGATGGCCACCCCGGCGATGGTCACGCTGTGCGCGCCCACCCGGCCGATCTGACGCCCGAACAGGCCGGCGACGATCGCGCCCGCCAGTGGCGCCAGGACAATAAGGAGATAGATCGTATCCATGGCCCGTTATCCTTTCATTTCGTCCAGATCCTGGACGTTGATCGTTCCGCGGTTACGGAACAGCAACACCAGGATGGCCAGCCCGATCGCGGCCTCGGCCGCGGCGACGGTGAGGATGAAGAACACGAAGACCTGCCCGGCCAGATCCTGCAGGAAGAACGAGAAGGCAATGAAGTTGATGTTCACCGCCAGCAGCATCAGCTCGATGCACATCAGCAGCACGATCACGTTCTTTCGGTTCAGGAAGATCCCGGCCACGCTGATCGAAAACAGCAGCGCGGCCAGCACCAGGTAGTGCTCTAGCGTAATCATTGTCTGGCCCTGAATTCCTTTGGGGGACGGACAAGCCCGCCCCGCGGTGGTTAGGCACCGGCGCGCGCCGGCGTCATTCCTGGTTCGGGTCGTCGTCGCGTTCCGCCCCGCGGCTGTCACGCGCCTTGTCTTCGGACTTCATTGACACCATGCGCACGCGTCCCTCGCGCGAGACCTCGATCTGGCGCGCCGGATCGATCCGCTTGTTGTCCGGCCGCCGCCGCATGGTCAGGGAGATCGCCGCGATGATCGCCACCAGCAGGATCACGGCGGCAATCTCGAACGAGTACACGTATTCGGTGTACAGGATCGCGCCCAATGCCTCGGTATTGGCATATTCGGGCCCGGCCCGCTCGGGGGCTTCCATGGTGATGTAACGCGTGATCACCAGGACCAGCACGGTGGCCATGGCCGCGGCGACCACCAGCCCCACCGGCAGGTATTCACTGAAACCCTCGCGCAGTTTCGCCATGTTGATGTCGAGCATCATCACCACGAACAGGAACAGCACCATCACCGCTCCCACGTACACCAGCACCAGCACCAGACCGAGGAACTCGGCCTCCGCCATCAGCCAGAGTGCCGCTGCCGACACGAAACAGACCACCAGAAACAGCGCGGCATGCACCGGGTTGCGCACGCTGATCATCGCCAGCGCCGCGCCCAGCAGGATCGCGCCAAAAACATAGAACAATAAGAGCTCGAAGGTCATCGTTGCGTCCCTGATTACCGGTACGGGGCGTCGATCGCGCGCGCTTCGGCGATCTCCTTCTCGAAGCGATCGCCGATCGCCAGGAGCTTGTCCTTGGTCATGATCTGCTCGCCCCGATTCTCGAAGTGGTATTCGAAGATGTGCGTCTCGACGATGGAATCGACCGGGCAGGCCTCTTCGCAGAATCCGCAGAAGATGCACTTGAACAGATCGATGTCGTAGCGCGAGGTGCGCCGTGTACCGTCCTCGCGCTCCTCCGAATGGATGGTGATCGCCAGCGCCGGGCACACCGCCTCGCACAGCTTGCAGGCAATGCAGCGCTCCTCCCCGTTGGGGTAACGGCGCAGCGCATGCAGTCCGCGGAAACGCGGTGACATCGGGGTCTTCTCGTCCGGGTACTGCACCGTGAACTTGCGCCGGAACAGGTACCGGCCGGTCAGCCGCATGCCGAGCAGCAGCTCGAAGAACAGGAAGCTCTTGAAGAAATGACGCACGGATTTCATGGCGAACTCCTTACGCGAACCACGGGCCGACGTCGAACGCGACGAACGCGCCCAGCACGAACAGCCATACGATGGTGACCGGAATCAGCACCTTCCAGCCCAGGCGCATGATCTGGTCATAGCGATAGCGCGGAAAGGTGGCACGTAGCCACAGGAAGATGAACAGGAACAGCGCGGTCTTGATCAGGAACCAGTGCAGACCGTCGCCCAGCAGCGTGCCGATCAGCGGCCAGTCGAACACCGCCTCCGGCACGATGCCCTGGAACGGCGACAGCCAGCCGCCCAGGAACAGCACGGCGGTCAGTGCCGAGATCAGGATCATGTTCGCGTACTCGGCCAGGAAGAACAGCGCGAACGCCATCCCGGAATATTCCACGTGGAATCCGGCAACGATCTCGGATTCGCCCTCGGCCACGTCGAAGGGAGCACGGTTGGTCTCGGCCACACCGGATATGAAATAGACGAAGAACAGGGGCAACAGGGGCAGCAGGAACCAGTGATAGATGCTGCCTTCCTGCGCCTTCACGATCTCGCCCACGTTCATGGAACCGGCAGCCATCAAAACGCCCACCAGAGCAAAGCCCATCGCGATCTCGTAGGACACCAGCTGCGCAGCCGATCGCAGGGATCCCATCAGGGCATATTTCGAGTTCGAGGCCCAGCCGGCGATGATGATCCCGTAGGCGCCTAGCGAGGTCAGGGCAAGAAGGTATAGCAGCCCCGCGTTGACGTCCGCCAGCGCGCCGCCCTCGAAGAACGGCACCACCGCCCAGGCCGCCAGCGCCGGGGCAATCGTCAGCACCGGGGCACTGAAGAACAGGAACCGGTTCGCATTCGCCGGAACGATCACCTCCTTCAACAGGAGCTTGAGCCCGTCCGCGATCGGTTGCAGCCAGCCGCGCGGCCCGACGCGGTTGGGGCCAATCCGCACCTGGATGGAACCGATAACCTTGCGTTCAGCGAACGTCAGATAGGCCACGCCCAGCATCAGCGGGATGACGATCAGCTGGATGCCGATCAGGATCTGCATCACCGTCGGCAGCGAGTGGAACAGGTTGAGAATCCAGTCGAACATGGTTCAGTCCCTTGTCAGGCGCGGGCGAGCGTCACCGGCTCGCCCGGGGCACCAAGCGGGGCGGCGGCGCCACCCGTGAGGGTGATGGCCAGACCCGGCGGTACGGAATCGTCAAGCACAAGCGTCAATTCGGCCTCGGCCCGGCCCTGCTGCACGCGGACGCGACTGCCGTCGGGGATCCCGCCGGCCGAGTCGGGGTGCACCTGCACCGCATTCGCCAGCTGACCCTCGGGGCTGCGCTGCAGCGGTTCGGCGCGACGCACGAGCGCATCGCCGGCGTACAGCGAACGCGAGGCCATGCGCCGCAAGCCGCGTTTGCCCGGGTCGGCGATTTCCGGCTCCTCGACGTGCACCCGGTTCAGGTTCACCGTGTTGTCGAAGCTGACATCCGCGAGCAGGCCCTTCAGCTCATCGCGCACCGCGGGCGAATCGAGGTAATCGAAGCCCTTCTGCCCGAACAGGTTGCCCAGCACGCGCCAGACCTTCCAGCCGGGACGGGCCTCGCCCGGGGCGCGACTCGCCGCGCGGAAGCTCTGCCAGCGTCCTTCCGCGTTCACGAAGGTCCCGGAAGATTCGAAGCTGGTGGCGACCGGCAGCAGAACGTCGGCCGATGCCTGCAATTCGGCGTCGGCAAACGAGGTCAGTGCGACCACGAAACCCGCGTCGCGCAGTGCCTGCTGAAAAGCGACCGGATCGTGCCCGTCACGCCCCGGCTCGAGTCCGGCAACGATGAACGCGTCCCGGCCTTCGGCCAGCATCTGCGGCGCCGGGCACCCTGCGGTTTCCGGCTCCTGACCGGCCACGCCGCGGTGCGGCAGCACCCCGGCCAGCCAGGCACCGGCGGCATTCGCGCCCTCGGGCATGTACCCGAGACGGGCGCCGGTGTGGCGGGCGATCCAGCCGGCCAGGGCCCGCAGGGTTGCAAACGCGGGGCTGGCCATCGCGTCCGCACCCAGGAGCACATGGCCCTGTTCCCCGTCCAGCAGCGAGCGCGCGGCCCGCTCGAACGCTTCGCGGGTGTCCGGATCATCGGTCTCGGCCGACTTCACAATCTTCTCGAGGCGCGGGGGCAGGCCCTCGCCGGCCGCCGCGATCCGGCCGGCGATCCCGGCCAGGGCCATGACCTGGTCGTGCTCGTTGCCGACCAGCTGGGCCGCCACCGGGTACGTCAGGTCCAGCAACTGGTTGTGCACCAGGGTGACCCGGGCATCGTTGTTGAGAACCGCCTTGCGCAGGCGATGCGCCAGCAGCGGCTGCTCGCGCCGCGGATTGGTACCGACCAGCAGGATCGCATCGGCGCGGTCCAGCTCGGCGATCGGGCTGCCAAGCCAGGGGAACAGAGGCGCGGCGTCGTCGTCGCGGAAATCCTGCTGGCTCAGTCGATGGTCGATGTCACGCGCGCCCAGCCCGCGCAGCAGTTTCTGGCCGAGGTAGTGTTCCTCCAGCGACAGCGATGGGGAAAACAGCCCGCCGATCCGCTCCGGGGCCACCTTGCGCAGGCCTTCGACCGCATGCTGCAGGGCGGTCTCCCAGTCCACGTCCTGCCACTGCCCGTCGCGCCTGATGCGCGGCGTGGTCACGCGGTCCTCGGCATACAACCCCGCGTAGGAGAAACGATCCCGGTCCGAGATCCAGGTCTCGTTGACCGCTTCGTTGTCGCGCGGGACCACCCGCATCACGCGCCCGTCATAGGTATGGGCGGCAATGTTGGAACCCACCGCGTCGTGCGGAGCGATACTCGGGGCCTGTGCGTATTCCCAGGCACGTGCGCCGTAGCGCGACGGCTTGGCGGTCAGCGCGCCCACCGGACACAGATCGATCACGTTCCCGGAGAGCTCGTGTGCGACGGTCTTCTCGACATAGGTCCCGATCCGCATGTCTTCGCCACGCCCGGTCGCACCCAGTTCGCGCACGCCCGCGATCTCCTCGCCAAAGCGCACGCAGCGGGTGCAGTGGATGCAGCGGGTCATCTCGGTTTCGATCAGCGGACCGATATCCTTGTCGTGCACGACCCGCTTGGCTTCGGTGTATTGCGAAACGGACTCGCCATACCCCATGGCCACGTCCTGCAGTTCACACTCGCCGCCCTGATCACAGATCGGACAATCCAGCGGGTGATTGATCAGCAGGAATTCCATCGTGCCCTTCTGTGCGGAAATGGCGAGGGGCGACTGCGTGTACACCTTCATGCCGTCCATCACCGGCGTCGCACAGGCCGGCAGCGGCTTGGGCGCACGCTCGACCTCCACCAGGCACATCCGGCAATTGGCGGCCACGGACAGTTTCTTGTGATAGCAGAAGCGCGGAATCCGGATATCGGCCTCGTCCGCAACCTCGATGAGCATGGTGCCCTTGGGCGCCTGCAAGGTCTGCCCGTCGATCTCGACGGTGACCAGATCCTGTGGCTGATCCTGACTCATGTTCGATTCCTGCTGCGTGTGCGCGACGGGGCGATCAGGCGGCGCTGGCCACCGGGCTCCGGCCGTGCTGGATGTAGTGTTCGAATTCGTGACGGAAATGCTTCACGAAACTGCGCACCGGCATCGCGGCGGCATCCCCAAGGGCGCAGATGGTGTGCCCTTCGATCTTGCTCGCAACGTCGTCCAGGCGTTCGAGGTCCTCGGGACGACCCTTCCCTTCCACGATGCGGGTCAGCATGCGGTACAGCCAGCCGGTACCCTCACGGCACGGCGTGCATTGACCGCAGGATTCGGAATAATAGAAGCGCGAGATCGTCTGCAGCGCCTTCACCATGTCGGTGGTCTCGTCCATCACGATCACCGCGCCGGAGCCGAGCATGGATCCGGCCTGCGTGATGGAATCGTAGTCCATGTTGGTCTGCAGCATCGTGTCGCCAGGCACCACCGGCACGGACGATCCGCCCGGGATCACCGCCTTGAGCTCGCGGCCGTTGAGCACGCCACCGGCCATCTGCAGCAACTCGCGAAACGGCGTACCCAGGGGCACTTCGAAGTTGCCGGGTTTGTTGACGTGTCCGGAAACTGAGAACAGTTTCTCGCCCCCCGACTTGGGCACGCCCAGGTCGGCGAACCACTGGCCGCCGTTGCGGATGATCGACGGGATGGAAGCCAGCGACTCGGTGTTGTTGACTGTCGTCGGCTTCCCGTAGACGCCGAAGTTCGCCGGGAATGGCGGTTTGAAGCGCGGCTGCCCCTTCTTGCCCTCGAGCGACTCCAGCAGCGCGGTTTCCTCGCCGCAGATATAGGCGCCCGCGCCCAGCGTCGGATACAGATCGAAGTCCACGCCCGAGCCAAGGATGTCACGCCCGAGGTAGCCGGCCTCGTAGGCCTCCTTCAGAGCAGCCTCGAAGCGCGTATTGACCTCGTCCATGAACTCGCCGCGCATGTAGTTGTATCCCACGGTTGCGCCGATCGCGTAACCGGCGATCGCCATCCCCTCGATCAGCGCATGCGGGTTGTACATCAGGATCTCGCGATCCTTGCAGGTACCGGGCTCCGATTCATCCGAGTTGCAGACAATGTATTTCTGGCCCGGGGAATTGCGCGGCATGAACGACCATTTCATCCCGGTCGGGAACCCCGCGCCACCGCGGCCGCGGAGGTTGGAGGTCTTGACCTCCTCGATCACGTCTTCCGCGGCCATCTTGCCGCCGAACACCTTTTCCAGCGCCTGGTAGCCGCCGACGCTGCGATAGGTCTCGAGCGACGACGGGTTGTCCAGGTAGCGGGTCGCAAAACAGATCTGGTTGGCCATCGCTTCAGGACTCCAGGCCGTCGAGAATCTCGTCCACGCGCTCCGGCGTCAGATTCTCGTAATAGACGTGGTTCACCTGCATCATCGGAGCCCCGCAACAGGCGGCGAGGCATTCTTCTTCCTTCTTCAGGTAGAACTTCCCGTCGGACGTGGTTTCGCCCAGGGTGATGCCGAGCCGGTTCTCCAGGTGTTCGATGATCCCGGCCGAGCCGCGCAGACTGCAGGAGATGTTGTTGCACACCGCAATGGTGTGCTTGCCCACCGGCTCGAGTTCGAACATCGAATAGAACGAACCCACCTCGTAAACGGCGATGGCCGGCAGCCCGAGGTAGTCGGCAACCGCGTCCATCTTGGCGGTGGAGACATAGCCGTCCTCATGCTGGACCACCCGCAGTGCGGCGAGTACCGCCGAGCGTTTCTGGTCCTCGGGATACCGGGCCAGCCAGTGATCGATCTCTTCGCGCTCGTGGTCGCTCAGATCGACCTTGTGCTCGGCCGGCTTGTGAAAGGCAACGGGTTTGGGTTCGGCAGCCATCAGCGATCAATCTCCCCGAAGACAATATCCTGGGTTCCGATAATGGCCACGACGTCGGCCAGCATGTGGCCGCGCGCCATTTCGTCCAGGGCGGAAAGGTGAACAAAGCCCGGCGGGCGCACCTTGAGACGATACGGTTTGTTGGCACCATCCGACACCAGATAGCAACCGAACTCCCCCTTGGGATGCTCGATGCCGGCGTAGGCCTCGCCTTCCGGCAGGCACATCCCTTCGGTAAACAGCTTGAAGTGATGAATCAGCGACTCCATGTCCGCCTTCATCTCTTCGCGCTTGGGCGGCGTGATCTTGTGATCCTCCAGCAGCACCGGACCGGGATTGTTGCGCAGCCAGTCGACGCACTGACGGATGATGCGGTTGGACTGTCGCATTTCTTCCATGCGCACCAGGTAACGGTCGTAGCAGTCACCGTTGACGCCGACCGGGATGTCGAAATCCAGCTGGTCATAGACCTCGTAGGGCTGCTTCTTGCGCAGATCCCATTCCACCCCGGATCCGCGCAGCATCGGTCCGGTGAATCCGAGCTGCTTCGCCCGCTCGGCATCCACCACGCCGATACCAACCGTACGCTGTTTCCAGATCCGGTTGTCGGTCAGCAGGGTCTCGTATTCGTCCACGCAGCCCGGGAAGCGCTCGGTGAACGACTCGATGAAGTCCAGCAGCGAACCCTGACGATTGGCATTCAGTTCGTCGACCGTTTCCTGCGACTTCCAGGCCGACGGCTGGTATTTCGGCATGGTGCCGGGCAGGTCGCGGGCGACCCCGCCGGGCCGATAGTAAGTGGCGTGCATGCGCGCGCCGGAGACCGCCTCGTAGCAGTCCATCAGGTCCTCGCGCTCGCGGAACGCGTACAGGAACACCGTCATCGCGCCGATATCCAGGGCGTGCGCACCCAGCCACATCAGGTGATTCAGGATGCGGGTGATCTCGTCGAACATCACCCGGATGTACTGCGCCCGCAGCGGCGCCTCGATCCCGAGCAGACGCTCCATGGCGAGCACGTAACCGTGCTCGTTGCACATCATGGATACGTAGTCGAGACGATCCATGTAGCCGATCGACTGGTTGTACGGCTTGCTTTCGGCCAGCTTCTCGGTGCCGCGGTGCAGCAGGCCGATATGCGGATCGGCGCGCTGTACCACCTCGCCGTCCATCTCCAGGACCAGCCGCAGCACGCCGTGCGCGGACGGATGCTGGGGGCCGAAGTTCAGGGTGAAATTGCGAATCTCAGGCATGATCGGCTCCTTCCGCCGGCGCGTCGCCATCGGTGTAGCGATGGTCGTCGCGGATCACCTTCGGCACCAGCACGCGCGGCTCGATAGTCACCGGCTGGTACACCACGCGAGCCTGCTCGGTGTCGTAGCGCATCTCTACGTGCCCGATCAGAGGGAAGTCCTTGCGGAACGGATGGCCGACAAAACCGTAGTCGGTCAGGATACGACGCAGGTCCGGATGTCCCGAGAACAGGATCCCGAACAGATCGAAGGCCTCGCGCTCGAACCAGTTGGCCGACGCCCAGACGTCCACCAGCGACTCCAGCTCCGGGAATTCGTCATCCGGCAGCCAGGCACGCATGCGCAGGCGACGATTGTTCTGCACCGACAGCAGGTGCACCACCACGGCAAAACGCGGCCCTTCCCAGCGCGACTCACCGGGCGCATCATCGAAGGTGAACCGGCCGGAGGTGGCGGGCTGGACGCCCCGACTGAAGCCCTCACTGGAGGCATCATCGGTGGCCCATTCGGTCTGTCCGTACTCGAGATAGTCCACCCCGCACAGGTCGATCAGGATGTCGAATCCGAAATCCTCGTCGTCGCGCAGGGTCTCGGCGATCTCACGCCAGGCGTCCACCGGTACTTCAATGGTTGCCTCGCCGTTGACCACCCGCACTCCGTCCAGGCGTTCGCCCAGCTTCGCGCGCAGTACGTCAATCCAGGTCTGTTGTTCAGCCATCTGCCACCCCGGGTCGCTCAGCGCGCGATCGTGTTCGTGCGCCGGATCTTGTTCTGAAGCTGGATGATGCCGTAAAGCAGTGCCTCGGCCGTCGGCGGACAGCCGGGCACGTAGATATCCACCGGCACGATGCGGTCGCAACCCCGAACCACGGCATACGAATAGTGGTAGTAGCCGCCGCCGTTGGCACAGGAGCCCATGGAGATTACCCAGCGCGGTTCGGACATCTGGTCGTACACCTTGCGCAGCGCCGGTGCCATCTTGTTGACCAGCGTACCCGCCACGATCATCACGTCGGACTGACGCGGACTCGGACGGAACACCACCCCGAACCGGTCCATGTCGTAGCGCGCGGCACCCGTGTGCATCATCTCCACCGCACAGCAGGCCAGACCGAAGGTCATCGGCCACAGGGAGCCGGTGCGGGCCCAGTTGATGAGCTTGTCAGCCGAGGTGGTGACGTAGCCCTTTTCCAGAACGCCTTCTATTCCCATTCCAGCGCCCCCTTCTTCCATTCGTAGACAAAGCCGACTACCAGAATCAGCAGAAACAGCGCCATCGCAAGAAGCCCGAACAGGCCTACGGCATCGAGGGAGACGGCCCAGGGAAACAGAAAGGCGATCTCGAGATCGAAGATGATGAAAAGGATGGCGACCAGATAGAACCGAACGTCGAACTTGAGGCGCGAATCCTCGAACGCCTCGAAGCCGCATTCATACGGCGAATCCTTGGCGGCATCCGCCTTGCGGGGCCCCACGGCCATGCCGATCACCAGCGGCACGATGCCGATCACGATGCCTACTGCAATGAACAGCAGGATGGGCAGATATCCTTCCAGCATGTCTCTCTCCCGTACGCCGCCTCGGGCGGGCAGGTCCACGGGTCGGCCGAACAGGAGGGCCGGACCATGGGCGGTTCAGCGTTGCTGGGTGAATGCGCCGGGGCCGCGGCCCTCGGGCGATCGGGCCGGTGCGCTCACCGGTGAGGCAGTCTAGGTGAAGCCGGAAAACGGTGTCAAGCTCACATAAAACGCCAAGTTATTGTTTATAAAGGCTTTACAATAAAAAGGTTCCGCCCGGACCTCCGGACGGAACCTTCATTGAAAAATGGTGCAGATGGTGGGACTCGAACCCACACGGCTTGCGCCACTACCCCCTCAAGATAGCGTGTCTACCAATTCCACCACATCTGCGTATTCCTGACTGAAGCCCTATTGTGGCACGTCCTGCGGCCGCGAGGGCGGATCCTCCGGCTCGTCGGCAGGGGAATCGCCCGGCGCCATGCCCGGGACATCCCCGATCGGGATATCGTCCTCGACCGCCTCTTCGGGCGTCGGTTCATCCATAAGGCTGCGCGCCTCGGGTTCCGAAGCAGCGATATAGGCCAGGGCCAGCCCGTTGATGAAAAACACCGCGGCCAGAAAGGCCGTGGCGCGGCTCAGGAAGTTGGCCGACCCCTGGGCACCGAACACGGTGGCCGAAGCGCCGCTGCCAAATGCGGCCCCGGCATCCGCGCCCTTGCCGTGCTGCATCAGCACCAGCGCGATGATGGAGATCGACACCACCACCTGAACGACCAGGAGAATCCCGTAGATCATTCGCCCGCCCCGGTCGCGGCCCGCGCAATCCCGGCGAAATTCGCGGCATCCAGCGAGGCTCCGCCCACCAGGCCGCCATCGATGTCATCGTGGGCCAGCAGCCCGGCGGCGTTATCGGCCTTCATCGACCCGCCATACAGTATGCGCAGGTCGGCAGCCACGCGCGGATCGCGGCCGGCCACCCGGTTACGGATGAACGCATGCACCTCGGCCGCCTGCTCCGGGGTGGCCGTCAGGCCGGTGCCGATCGCCCAGACCGGCTCGTAGGCGATCACGGCGCGGTCCAGCGATTCGACCCCGGCGGCGTCCAGCACGGCATCGAGCTGCTCGCCCACCACCGCTTCGGTACGACCGGCTTCGCGCTCGGCCTTCTGCTCGCCCACGCACAGGATCGGGGTCACGCCGGCGGCCAGGGCCGCCTGATACTTGGCCGCGACCCAGGCGCTGTCCTCGGCCTGGCGTTCGCGACGTTCGGAGTGCCCCACGATCACGTAACGGCAGCCCACATCCTTGAGCATGGACGCGGCGACCTCGCCGGTGTATGCGCCGGAAGCCTGATCGGAGCAGTCCTGCCCCCCGACCTCAATCGGGCTGTCGGCCAGGGCCTCGACGACTTCGGGCAGGTAGACCGCAGGCGGGCACACGGCCAGCTCGACGCCGGTCAGTCCGTCCAGCTCCGAACGGAGCGCGGACAGCAGCTCGCGATTGGCGTCGCGGGAGCCGTTCATTTTCCAGTTTCCGGCGACCAGCGGCTTGCGCATGCGGTGGTTCCTCCTGCGGTGACCCGGGTTCCATGATTGAGCGGCGGGATGTTACCGGCGCGTTCCCGGCAAATCAACCGACCACCCGGGCGCCGCGTGACGCGCACCGGGTGGCGGGCGTCAGGCGACCGCGCGGATGGCGTCCGCAATCCGTTCCGCGGCGGCCTGCGTGGCGCCCGCGTCTTCCGCCTCGACCATCACGCGGATCAGGGGTTCCGTGCCCGACGGTCGCAGCAGCACACGCCCGCGGCGCCCCAGCTCCGATTCCACCTCGGCCACGGCAGCGCGTACCGGCGGCGCCTCCAGACGCTCGCCAGCCCCCGCATCCAGACGCACGTTGACCAGTGCCTGCGGGAACTGCGGGATGGCTGCGGCCAGGTCCGCCAGGGAACGCCCGGTCCGATGCATCAAATGGGCGATCTGCAACCCGGCAACGGTGCCATCGCCGGTGGTCGTATGGTCCAGACAGACGATGTGCCCGGATCCCTCCCCGCCCAGCAGCCATCGGTGGCGACGCAGCTCTTCGAGGACATAACGGTCCCCGACCCGCGCGCGTACGAAGGGGATGCCGGCTTCGGCCAGCGCGTTCTCCAGGCCGAGGTTGGTCATCTGGGTACCGACGACACCCCCGCCCAGCGTGCCCTGGCGCAGGCGTTCCAGGGCGAGGATCCCGAGGATGCGGTCCCCGTCCACGATCTGCCCCGCAGCGTCGACCAGGATCACGCGATCGCCGTCACCATCCAGGGCGATGCCCAGATCGGCGCCCGCGGCCCGCACGCGTTCGGCCAGGCGCTCGGGGTGCAGCGCCCCTACGCCCTCATTGATGTTGTAGCCATCGGGCGCGGCACCGGTCAGTTCGACCTCCGCCCCGAGCTCCTCGAACACATGCGGCGCGACGTTGTAGGTCGCCCCGTGGGCGCAGTCGAGCACGATGCGCATGCCGCGCAGTTCGGACCGCGCGGGGATCGCGCTCTTGCAGAATTCGACGTAGCGCCCGGCCGCGTCGGAGATGCGTACGGCCTTGCCCAGACGCCGCCCGTCGATGGCCTGCGCGGGTTCGTCGAGGCGCGCCTCGATCGCAGCCTCCACCGCGTCGGGCAGCTTGTCGCCCTCCGGGGTGAAAAACTTGAACCCGTTGTCATTGAACGGGTTGTGCGAGGCGCTGATCACCACCCCCGCAGTCGCACGGAAGGTCCGGGTCAGATAGGCGATGGCCGGCGTGGGCATCGGGCCCAGCAGGGCCACGTCGAGCCCGGCCGCCGACAGACCCGCCTCCAGCGCCGATTCGAACATGTAGCCGGAGACCCGGGTATCCTTGCCGACCAGCACCGGCCCCTGGGCATGTCCGTTCTCGCCCAGGATCTCCCCCACGGCGTAGCCCAGGCGCAGGGCAAACTCCGGCGTCATCGGCCATTCGCCGGTTCGCCCGCGGATGCCGTCGGTCCCGAAATAACGTCCCATGCGGTTCCTCCCTAAGACATGACCCCACCAGTACCGCGGGGATCCAGCGCGGAGTATATCGCGAGGGCGTCCGCCGTGGCCGCGACGTCGTGCACACGCAGGATGCGCGCCCCCTGCTGCGCGGCGAGCAGCGCCGCAACCACGCTCCCGCTGCCACGCTCCGTCACCGGCCGCTGTCCCAGCAGGGCCCCGATCATCGACTTGCGCGAGACCCCGACCAGCACCGGCCGACCATCACCGACCAGGTCCGGGAGATGGCGGAACAGCTCGAGATTGTGTTCCAGGGTCTTGCCGAAACCGAAGCCCGGATCCACCACCAGACGGTCCGGCGGCACCCCCGCTTCCTGCAGTGCACTGCAGCGTGCGCCGAGGAACGCCCGCACCTCGGCGGTGACATCTTCGTAGTGCGGCGCATGCTGCATCGACTGCGGCTCACCCTGCATGTGCATCACGCACAGGGCCACGCCGCGCTCCCGGGCGGCCACCACCGCCTCCTGTTCGGCGCCCGGACGGCGGAAGGCATTCACGTCGTTGAGCATGGCCGCGCCCGCGGCCACCGCGTCGCGCATGATCTCCGGCTTCATGGTATCGACCGAAACCGGCAGGGAAACCTCCGCCCCCAGCGCCTCCAGCACTGGCAGCACGCGGCGCCGCTCTTCCGCCAGCGAAACCGGTTCGGCCCCCGGGCGGGTAGATTCCCCGCCCACGTCGATCAGATCCGCGCCCTCGTCCTGCATCTGCCGCGCACGGGCCACCGCCCGATCCACTCGATCATGGGCGCCACCGTCCGAGAAGGAATCCGGCGTCACGTTGAGGATGCCCATCACCCGCGGGCGATCCAGAGGCAGCGGACCGGCCGGTCCCTGCAGCAACACGGGGCTTGCACTTGTAGCGGTCATCAGTCGTCCCTGGAATGGCGGAAGACGCCAACAGAAAGGCCGCCGCGACGGGGTCACGGCGGCCGGGGTGCTCAACGGTCGTGCCCGCCGCCACGCGACGGGCCCTCGGGCGGGTCAGGACTGAGGTGCCGGCCCTCCGACCACGCCGCGGTCGCTGTCCCGCGAGTCGTCGGCGCCTTCCTCACCCTCGCCGTCACCCGCCGGGCTGCCGGCATCGCCCCCGCCGGAGGAGCCGTCGTTCCAGTCGGCGGGTTCACGCGGCTCGCGACCGGCCATGATGTCCTCGATCTGCTTGTCGTCGATGGTCTCGTACTTCATCAGTGCGCCGGCCATCGCATGCAGCTTGTCGAGATTGTCGAGCAGGATCTGGCGCGCATGATCGTAATGGGTATCGATGATCTTGCGCACCTCCTCGTCGATCGCATTGGCGGTTTCGTCGGACATCTGCTTGGGCTTGCCCATCTGCGGGCCGAGGAACGACTGCTGCTCGTCCTCGCCGTAGTCCAGCGGCCCCAGCTTCTCCGACAGCCCCCACTTGGTCACCATGTTGCGGGCGATCTGCGAGGCCTTCTCGATGTCGTTGGATGCCCCCGTGGTGACCGATTTCTCGCCGAAGATGATCACCTCGGCCAGGCGTCCGCCGAACAGGCTGGCGATCTGGCTCTCCAGCTTGGTCCGCGAATGGCTGTAGCGGTCCTCCTCCGGCAGGAACATGGTCACGCCCAGCGCGCGGCCGCGCGGGATGATGCTGACCTTGTACACCGGGTCGTGCTCGGGGACGGTCAGGCCCACGATCGCGTGCCCGGCCTCGTGATAGGCGGTCAGCTTCTTCTCGTCCTCGGACATCACCATGGAGCGGCGTTCGGCGCCCATCATGATCTTGTCCTTGGCGCGCTCGAAGTCGCTCATGTCCACCAGGCGCTTGCCGGCGCGGGCAGCGAACAGCGCCGCCTCGTTGACCAGGTTGGCCAGGTCCGCACCGGAGAAGCCCGGCGTGCCGCGCGCGATCTTGTGCGGGTTCACGTCTTCCGCGATCGGCGTCTTCTTCATGTGCACGTTGAGGATCTGCTCGCGACCGCGCACGTCCGGCGGCGGCACCACCACCTGACGGTCGAAGCGGCCCGGACGCAGCAGCGCCTGGTCCAGCACGTCGGGACGGTTGGTCGCGGCGATCACGATCACGCCCTCGGTGCCCTCGAAGCCATCCATCTCGACCAGCAGCTGGTTGAGGGTCTGCTCGCGCTCGTCGTGACCGCCACCGCCCATGCCGCCGCCGCGCTGACGCCCGACGGCGTCCAGCTCGTCGATAAAGATGATGCACGGGGCGTTTTTCTTGGCCTCGGCGAACATGTCGCGCACGCGCGAGGCGCCGACCCCCACGAACATCTCGACGAAGTCGGAGCCGGAGATGCTGTAGAACGGCACCTTGGCCTCGCCCGCGATGGCCTTGGCCAGCAGGGTCTTCCCGGTACCCGGAGAGCCCACCATCAGCACGCCGCGCGGGATCTGCCCGCCGAGCTTCTGGAACTTGCCCGGATCCTTGAGGAAATCGACCAGCTCCACGACCTCGTCCTTGGCCTCGTCACAGCCGGCCACGTCGGAGAAGGTCACCTTCACCTGGTCCTCGGACATCAGCTTGGCCTTGGACTTGCCGAACGACATCGCGCCCTTGCCGCCGGCACCGCCGCCCTGCATCTGCCGCATGAAGTAGATCCACACGGCGATCAGCAGCAGGATCGGGAACCAGCTGATGAGGATGCTCATCAACAGGCCGCGCTCGGCCTCCTCCTCGGCGTTGATCTCCACGTTATGGTTGAGGAGATCGCCGATCAGCCCCGAATCGTTCGGGTTGACGGTGGAGAAGCGCTCCCCGTCGGCCATCTGCCCGGTGATCTTGTCACCTTCGATGGTGACGCTGTCCACGCGACCGCTCTGCACCTGCTGGATGAACTCCGAGTAGGTGATGCTGCGCGTCGCCTGCTGCTCGGGATCGGGCGCGAAATTGTTGAAGATGGACATCAGGACGACGGCAATCACCGCCCAGATGATCAGATTCTTTACCAGGCCATTCAAAACGACACCTCAAAAGCTGTGCTGGGCCGAACGCGTATCCGTGAATACTAATGGATCGTTACACATCCCGTGGGTTCCGCGCCAATACATACACTTCGCGTGAGCGGGGCCGCGACGCCTTCGGCTTGCGCACCTTCACCTGTGCGAAACACCGGCGCAGCTCCGCAAGGTAGGCATCCGAGCCTTCCCCCTGGAACAGCTTGACCAGAAACGCGCCATTCGGTTTCAGCACGCGCAGCGCCAGATCCAGCGCCAGCTCGCACAGATGGATCGAACGCGGCTGGTCAACGGCATCCGTACCGGTAAGATTGGGGGCCATGTCGGAAAGCACAAGATCCGCACCCTCGCCGCCCAGGGTCTCGAGGATGCGGTCCAGCACTTCGTCCTCGCGGAAATCCCCGGTCACGACCTCCGCGCCGGGGACCGGGTCCATCGGCAGGATGTCGGAGGCGACCAGCACGCCCTTGCGCCCGATGCGACCGGCCGCGTACTGGGTCCAGCCCCCGGGAGCCGCCCCCAGATCCACCACGCGCATCCCGGGCCGCAGGAGACGGTCGCGCTGGTCCAGCTCTTCCAGCTTGAAGACCGCGCGACCGCGATACCCTTCCTGCTGCGCGCGCTGCACGTACGGGTCATCGAAATGCTCCTTCAGCCAGCGCTGACTGGAGCGACTGCGCTTAGGCATCACCCGTCCCCCGGTTTCGTGCCGGCGGCGGCGTGCTACACTCGTAACGTTTCAAAATGAAGCAAGCCTCCCGTGAATCTGACTGACGCGCAACGCCGCCATCTGCGCAGCCTGGCCCACCCGCGCAAGCCCGTCGTGACCCTTGGCCGCCACGGCCTGTCCGAGGCCGTACTGGCCGAGCTGGAACAGGCGCTGGCCCACCACGAACTGGTCAAGGTGAAGGTCGGGATCGGCGACCGCGACACCCGCGCCGAGGTCATCCACGACATGTGCGAGCGCACCGGCGCGGAGCTGGTTCAGCGCATCGGCCACGTGGCCACCCTGTTCCGGCGCAACCCCGAAGCGCCGAAGGTCAGTCTCGACCCCGTCAGTTGACGTAGCGCACCTCGAGGATCTCGTATTCCGTCTCTCCTCCGGGCGCCTGAACGGTCACGATGTCGCCCTCTTCCTTGCCGATCAGCGCCCGGGCGATCGGCGAGGATACCGAGATCATGTTCTGCTTGATGTCGGCCTCGTCGTCGCCGACGATCTTGTAGGTGACCTCGCGCCCGTCCTCGGTCGCCTCCAGCACCACCGTGGTGCCGAACACCACCTTGCCGGTCTGCGGCAGCGCGGTCACGTCGATGATCTCCGCATTCGACAGGGTCGCCTCCAGCTCGCGGATGCGCCCCTCGATGAAGCTCTGCTGCTCGCGCGCCGCATGATACTCGGCGTTTTCCTTGAGGTCGCCGTGCTCGCGCGCCTCGGCGATCGCGTTGACCACCTTCGGCCGGTCTTCGGCCTTCAGGCGCCGCAGCTCTTCCTTCATCTTCTCGGCGCCATTCAGGGTAAGCGGTGTCTTCTTCATGAACCCAACCCTCCTGCTCGGTTCTCCTCGTGGAGCGACTGCAGCCGGAACACGTCGCTGCCCTCCAGATGGTCCAGGGCCTGGACCGTCGCCCGGGCCCCGGCGATGGTGGTGGTGTAACCCACCTTGTGCATCAGGGCCTCGCGCCGGATCGTGTAGGAGTCGGCGGTCGACTGCTTGCCCTCCACGGTATTGATGATAAAGCTGACCTCGTCGTTCTTGATCATGTCGACGATGTGCGGGCGCCCCTCGGTAACCTTGTTCACGCGGGTCACGGCGATGCCCTGCTCTTCCAGCAATCCGGCCGTGCCGCGGGTCGCCAGCACCTCGAAACCCAGCTCCACCAGCCGGCGGGCGATCCCGATGACCTCCGGCTTGTCGATGTCGCGCACCGACACGAAGGCCTTGCCGGTGGAGGGGAGCCGCACGCCCGCGCCCAGCTGACTCTTGGCGAAGGCCTCGGCGAAGCTGCGGCCCACCCCCATCACCTCGCCCGTGGACTTCATCTCCGGTCCAAGGATCGGATCCACGCCGGGGAACTTGGCGAACGGGAAAACCGCTTCCTTGACCGAGTAGTAGTCGGGGAACACCGCACCACCCACGCCCTGGTCGGCCAGCGAGGTCCCGGCCATGCAGCGCGCCGCGATCTTGGCCAGCGGCAGGCCGACGCTCTTGGACACGTAGGGCACGGTGCGCGAGGCACGTGGATTGACCTCCAGCACGTAGATGTCGTCGCCCTTGATCGCGAACTGGGTGTTCATCAGGCCGACCACGCGCAGGCCCACGGCCATCTTGCGCACCTGGTCCACCATGCGCTCCTGCAGCTCCAGCGACAGCGAGAACGGCGGCAGCGAGCAGGCGGAGTCCCCGGAATGGACACCGGCCTGCTCGATGTGTTCCATCACCCCGCCGATGAACACCTCCTGGCCGTCGCAGACGGCGTCGATGTCGACCTCGATCGCATCGTCAAGGAAACGGTCCAGCAGCACCGGCGCCTCGTTGGAGACCGAGACCGCGCTGTGCATGTAGCCACGCAGATCCTCGCGGTCGCGCACGATCTCCATCGCACGGCCTCCGAGCACGTAGGACGGGCGCACCACCAGCGGGTAACCGATCTCGTCGGCCAGCTTCTCGGCCTCTTCCTCGCTGCGCGCGGTGCGGTTCGGCGGCTGCTTGAGCCCCAGCTTGTTCAGCAGGGCCTGGAAGCGCTCGCGGTCCTCGGCCAGGTCGATCGAGTCGGGGCTGGTGCCGATGATCGGCACCCCGGCATCCTCCAGGTCCCGCGCCAGCTTCAACGGGGTCTGACCGCCGTACTGCACGATCACGCCGGCGGGCCGCTCGGTCTCCACGACCTCCAGCACATCCTCCAGCGTGAGCGGCTCGAAGTACAGCCGGTCGGAGGTGTCATAGTCGGTGGAGACCGTCTCCGGGTTGCAGTTGACCATGATGGTCTCGTACTGGTCCTCGCGCATCGCGAGGGCGGCATGCACGCAGCAGTAGTCGAACTCGATCCCCTGGCCGATGCGGTTGGGCCCGCCGCCCAGGACCATGATCTTCTGCCGGTCGCTCGGCTCCGCCTCGTTCTCCTCCTCGTAGGAGGAATACATGTAGGCGGTGGTGGTGGCGAACTCGGCCGCACAGGTATCCACCCGCTTGTACACCGGGCGCACGCCAAGACGATGACGGTGCTTGCGCACGGCCTTCTCGGTCTCGTTCAGCAGCCGGGCCAGCCGCAGGTCGGAAAAACCACGCTGCTTCAGCCGGTACATCTCCTCGGCATCGATCTCGCCGAGGATGCGGTCGCGCACCGCCTTTTCCAGATCCACCAGCTCCTGGATCTGCGCCAGGAACCAGGGGTCGATGGCGGTCAGCTCGAAGATGTCCTGCACACTGAAGCCGTGACGGAAGGCATCCGCCACGTACAGCAGCTGGTCGGGCGTCGGGTTGGCCAGCGCGGTGCGCAGGCGCTCCACCACGTCCGGGGTGTCGAGATCGATGCGCTCGTCCAGCCCGTCCATGCCGGTCTCCATCGAGCGCAGCGCCTTCTGCAGGGATTCCTGGAAGGTCCGACCGATGGCCATGGCCTCGCCAACCGCCTTCATCTGCGTGGTCAGGCTGGCCTCGGCCTGCGGGAACTTCTCGAAGGTGAAACGCGGGATCTTGGTCACCACGTAGTCGATGGACGGCTCGAAGGAGGCCGGGGTCAGGCCGCCGGTAATCTCGTTCTTCAGCTCGTCCAGGGTATAGCCCACCGCCAGCTTGGCCGCGACCTTGGCGATCGGGAAGCCGGTCGCCTTGGAGGCCAGCGCGGAGGAACGCGACACCCGCGGGTTCATCTCGATCACGATCATGCGCCCGTTGTCAGGGTTGATCGCGAACTGCACGTTGGAGCCGCCGGTCTCCACCCCGATCTTGCGCAGAACCGCCAGCGAGGCGTCGCGCATGATCTGGTATTCCTTGTCGGTCAGGGTCTGCGCCGGGGCCACGGTGATCGAGTCCCCGGTGTGGATCCCCATCGGATCGACGTTCTCGATGGAGCAGATGATGATGGCATTGTCCGCCTGGTCGCGGACCACCTCCATCTCGAACTCCTTCCAGCCCAGCGCGGACTCCTCCAGCAGCACCTGGTTGACCGGCGAGAGGTCGAGCCCGTTCTTGACGATGTACTCGAACTCCTCGCGGTTGTAGGCGATGCCGCCGCCCGAGCCGCCGAGGGTGAACGAGGGCCGGACGATCACCGGAAAGCCGATGCGCGGCTGGATCTGCTGCGCCTCTTCCCAGGAATGCGCCAGCTCGGCGGTGGGGGTGTCCAGGCCGATATCGGCCATCGCCGCCTTGAAATGGTCGCGGTCCTCGGCCATGTCGATCGCCGCCTCGTTGGCGCCGATCATCTCCACCCCGTGCTTGTCCAGCACCCCTTCGCGCGAGAGATCCAGCGCGCAGTTCAGCGCGGTCTGCCCGCCCATCGTGGGCAGCAGCGCATCCGGCTGCTCGGCGGCGATGATCTTTTCCACGGTCTTCCATTCCACCGGCTCGATGTAGACCGCATCGGCCATCTCCGGATCGGTCATGATGGTCGCCGGGTTGGAGTTCACCAGGATCACCCGGTAGCCCTCCTCGCGCAGGGCCTTGCAGGCCTGGGCGCCGGAGTAGTCGAACTCGCAGGCCTGGCCGATCACGATCGGGCCGGCCCCGAGGATCAGGACGCTCTGGATATCGGTACGCTTGGGCATGAGGCCGCTCTCGCTGGCTGTCGGGTCAGGATTCGGGTTCGGCGGACGGCACGCGGGCGCGCCGCCGGGGTTCTCAGGCGCGGGCGGCGCGCATCATCTCGACGAAATCATCGAACGCCGCGGACACGTCATGCGGCCCCGGGCTCGCCTCCGGGTGTCCCTGCAGGCTGAACGCCGGGCAGTCCGTCCGCGCGACACCCTGCAGGGTGCCGTCGAACAGCGAGCGGTGGGTCGGCGTCAGGGTCTCCGGGAGCCGGTCCTCGTCGATCGCGAACCCGTGGTTCTGCGACGAGATCATCACGCGCCCGCTGGCTTCGTGACGAATCGGGTGGTTGGCGCCGTGGTGGCCGAATTTCATCTTCACGCTCTGCGCGCCGCTGGCCAGGCCCAGCAGCTGATGGCCGAGGCAGATGCCGAACAGCGGCAGGCGCCGCTCGCAGAATTCACGGATCGCCTCGATCGCGTAGCCACAGGGTTCCGGATCGCCCGGCCCGTTGGACAGGAATACCCCGTCGGGCGCCAGCTCCAGCACCTCGGCGGCCGGGGTCTCCGCCGGCACCACGGTCACCCGGCAGCCGCGATCCACCATCATCCGCAGGATGTTCTGCTTCATGCCGAAATCGTAGGCCACCACGTGATACTCGGCCGCCTCCGGGCTCAGCTGCCGCGGCTCCCCGCCCAGCTGCCAGGTGCCCTCCAGCCACTCGTAGCGCTTGCGCGTGGTGACCTCGCGGGCCAGATCCATGCCCTTGATGCCGGGAAACTCGCGGGCGGCGGCCAGGGCCGCCGACTCGTCCACCTCGCCGGCCTGGATGCAGCCGTTCTGCGCGCCCTTCTCGCGCAGCAGACGGGTCAGCCGCCGGGTGTCGATGCCGGCAATGGCGACGATCCCGTGGCGCAGCAGGTAATCCGGCAGCGACTCGCGCGAGCGGAAGTTCGACACCAGCGGCGGCACGTCGCGCACGATCAGCCCGGCGGCCTGCGCGCGGGACGACTCGTCGTCTTCCGGGGTGGTGCCGGTGTTGCCGATATGCGGATAGGTCAGGGTCACCATCTGCCGGGCATAGGAGGGGTCCGTCAGGATCTCCTGATAGCCGGTCATGGCCGTGTTGAACACCACCTCGCCGACGGTCTGGCCAAGGGCGCCGATCGCCTGGCCATGGAACACGGTGCCATCTTCAAGGACGAGCAGGGCGGGCGCGGGCACGGGCGAACCTCCGGCAGGGCATCTACGAAAGGGATGGAATCAGTGTACGCGAGCGCCCGAACCCCCGTCCAACACGGACCGCGCGGACGGGGCTACAGCTCACGCAGCCCAAGCACGTCCTGCATGTCGAACAGCCCGGGCCCGCGTTCGCTGGCCCACACCGCCGCACGCACCGCGCCGGCGGCGAAGATCCCGCGATCCGAGGCCTTGTGGGTGATCTCCACCCGCTCGCCCTCGCCGGCGAACAGCGCGGTGTGCTCGCCGACGATGTCGCCGCCGCGCACCGTGGCAAAGCCGATGGTGCTGCGCTCGCGCGCACCGGTGTGTCCCTCGCGGCCGTACACCGCGTCCTGCTCCAGGTCGCGCCCCAGGGTGTCGGCCACGATGCGCCCCAGACGCAGTGCCGTGCCGGACGGGGCATCCACCTTGTGCCGGTGATGCGCCTCGAGGATCTCCACGTCGGTGCTGTCACCCAGCGCGCGCGCCGCCAATTCCACCAGCTTGAAGGTCAGGTTGACCCCGACGCTCATGTTGGGGGCATACACGACCGTATGCTCCGCGGCCGCCGCGCGCAGCGCCGCCTCCTGATCGGCATCCAGGCCGGTGGTGCCGACCACCAGGGTGCGCCCCGCCCGACGGCAGATCTCGAGGTGCTCCATGGTCGCCTCGGGGCGGGTGAAATCGATCAGCACATCGAAATCCCCGGTCACCGCGGCCAAGTCCTCGACCAGGCGTACCGCGCCGGCGGTACCCACCGGCTGGCCGATGGCCTCGCTGCCGGGACGTTCGCTGGCCGCACCCAGCTCCGCCTGCGGGTGTTCCTCCACCGCGCGCACCAGGTTCTGCCCCATGCGCCCGGCGGCGCCCGCGACTGCTACTCGGATCATGATCGTTGCGTCCTCCTGTCAGTTGCGCAAAGCCTACGCGAGCCCCGGCGATGCGTCAGCCCGCCCGGGTCCCGGCGGCCACCCGCCGGTGACGCCAGTGACCGAACAGCGAGGCCACTACCCCGGCTGCCGCCAGCCCCGCGGCCAGCACGTAGACCGAGGCCGAGCCCACGCCGTCCCACAGATAGCCGGCGGCCAGACTGCCCAGCGCACCCCCGATGCCGAAGGCCAGCGATGAATAAAGCGCCTGCCCGCGCCCCTGCAGCCGGCCGGGGAAGAAATAATGGATCAGCGAGATCGCCGCCGCGTGATACACCCCGTAGCTGAAGGCATGCAGGGTCTGGATGAACAGCAGCATCGGCAGCGACTCCGGCACCGCCGCCAGCAGCGACCAGCGCAGGGTGGTCAGCACCAGCGCGAGCGTCACCAGGAACCACGCGCCGAAGCGCAGGATCAGCCGCGGCGTGATCAGGAACAGGAACACCTCGGCCAGCACGCCCAGGGCCCACAGCTGCCCGGCCATGGAACGGGAGAAACCGGCCTCCTCCACGTACAGGGTGAAGAACGCATAGTACGGCCCGTGACTCGCCTGCATGAAGAAACAGGCCAGGAACAGCCCGATGACCTCGGGCCGCCGCAGCACGCTCCCGATCGACGGCACGTTGTTCTCGGCCACCTCGTCACGCGGCGGCTCCGGGACCTGCAGCGTGCTGACATACAGCCCGACGAACAGCAGCAGCACCAGCCACGGCAACCAGGCGATTTCGATGAAGTCGAACAGCCAGCCCAGCGAGGCCACCGCCACGATGAAGCCCACCGACCCCCACAGCCGCACCAGCGCATAGCGGTGGCTGTCGCGTCCCAGGGTGCGCAGGGTGGTGGCCTCGAACTGCGGCAGGATCGCGTTCCAGAAGAAACTGAACACCGCCATCACCGCCGCCAGCCACCAGTAGCCGGAATACAGCAGCACCCCGGTGAAGGCAATCAGCCCCGCCAGCGCCCCCGAGCGCACCAGCGGCATGTGGGTCCCGGTGCGATCGGCCAGCCAGCCCCAGACGTTGGGCGCGATGATCTTGGTCGCCAGCACGATCGCCATCAGCTCGCCGATCTGCGAACCGGAGAACCCCAGCTCGGACAGATACGGCCCCCAGTAGGGCATGAACGCCCCGATGGTGGCGAAGTAGAAGAAATAGAAGCTGGACAGGCGCAGGTTGGGCGTCACGACCGGAACCACGGGTTACGGGCCGCCCCGGACCCGCGCTTGACGGACCCGGGGCGGCCGGGAAAACGGACGAAAGGGGCCATCCAGCGACCCCGGGCGCCCCGACGGGGCCAGCGAGCTCAGGTGCCGGAGGAGCCCCCGGGATACGGCCCGCGATCGGGCACGTCGGCGTTCTGCCCGCGGTGACGCAGGGCATGATCGGCCAGCACCAGCGCCGTCATCGCCTCGGCGATGGGGGCGGCACGGATACCCACGCAGGGGTCGTGACGCCCCTTGGTCACCACCTCCACCGGCTCGCCGGCGGTGTCGATGCTGCGCCCCGGCAGGCGGATCGACGAGGTCGGCTTGAGCGCCAGGTTGGCGCGCAGCGCCTGGCCGGTGGAGATCCCGCCCAGCACGCCCCCGGCATGATTGGACAGGAAACCGTCCTCCGGGGTGATCTCGTCGCGGTGCTCGGTGCCGCGCTGGGCGACGCTCGCAAAGCCGTCGCCGATCTCCACGCCCTTCACCGCATTGATGCTCATCAGGGCGTGCGCCAGCTCGGCATCCAGGCGGTCGAACACCGGTTCGCCCCAGCCGGCCGGGACCCCGCGGGCCTCGACCGTCACCTGCGCCCCGATGGAATCCCCCGACTTGCGCAGCTGGTCCATGAACTCTTCCAGCTCCGGGACCCGGTCGGGATCCGGGCAGAAGAACGGGTTCTCCTCGGTGCGGGCAAGGTCCTTCTCCGCCAGCTCCAGCGGCCCCAGCTGCGACAACCAGCCCTGAATCGCGATGCCCCAGCGCTCCTCGAGGAAGCGCCGCGCCACCGAGCCGGCCGCCACCCGCAGCGCGGTCTCGCGCGCGGAACTGCGCCCGCCCCCGCGATAGTCGCGGATGCCGTACTTGCGGTGATAGGTGTAGTCCGCGTGTCCCGGCCGGAACTGGTCCTTGATCTCGCTGTAATCCTTGGAGCGCTGGTCGGTGTTCTCGATCAACAACCCGATCGGGGCACCGGTGGTCACGCCCTCGAACACCCCGGACAGGATGCGCACCCGGTCCGGCTCGCGCCGCTGGGTGGTATGCCGCGACTGGCCGGGCCGGCGCCGGTCCAGATCCTTCTGCAGATCGGCCTCGGTCAGCGGGATCCCGGGCGGGCAGCCGTCGACCACCCCGCCCAGGGCCGGTCCATGACTTTCACCGAATGTAGTGACGACGAACAGTCGTCCGAAGCTGTTTCCTGACATGGCGCCAGTCTACCGCCCGCGGCCGGGGATGTCGCCCGTCCCCGCCCACGGCCCGGGAACCGGCCCCTGGCTCGACTCATGTGTCGACCCGAAAGCCGGCCGAGGAATCCGCGCCGCCGCCGTGTCGTCTATGCTCGTGTCATTCAATCCGAGGAGAGTCCCATGACCCGTCTGCAATCGCTTCGCCGCACCGCCCTGGCCACGCTGTTCAGCGGGATGCTGGGCTTCGGCGGCTCGGCCGCGGCCGACGTCTACACCGAGCTGCCCAGCCTGAACCTCGATCTGGCTCAGGAGCTGGCGATGGCCACGGTGCAGTCCTGCCGCGACGACGGGCACCAGGTCAGCGCCGTGGTGGTCGACCGCAGCGGCAACGACCGCGTGGTCATGCGCGATGACCGCGCCGCGCCGCAGACCATCTCGATCGCCGGTGACAAGGCCCGCGCCTCGGTGATGTCGGGTCTGGACTCCGGCGATTTCGTCGCCAACCGGGAAGACATCCGCCACGAAATGAACAACGTGGACGGGATCCTGATGCTGGACGGGGCCATCCTCATCGAGGCCGCGGGCCGCGTCCTCGGTGCGGTGGGGGTCTCCGGCGCCCCGGGTGGCGATCTGGACCGGGCCTGCGCGGAAGAAGGCATGGAGGCGATCCGGGAAGAACTCGACTTCGCCATGTAACCCTGCAACCGGAGACCATCGCATGAGCGAACATTCCGACCCGCACGGACACGCGCCCGAGACCGGCGCCGGCGTCCCCCGCATCCACCCGGTGGAGGTCCGGGAGCGCCTGCGCGAACGGCCCCGGGATCTGCTGGTCGATGTTCGCTCGACCATGGAATTCCTGTTCGTCGGCCACCCGGTGGGGGCCGTGCACATCCCGTGGATCGACGAACCGGACTGGACGGTGAACCCGGACTTCGTGCCGCAGGTGCGCAAGCTGCTGCTGGGCGGGGCCATGGATACCGCCGAGGACGCCCCGTCGGTGTACCTGATCTGCCGCAGCGGCAAGCGTACCCTGGCGGCCGCCGAGGCCCTGCTGCAGGCCGGGATGCACAACGTGTATTCGGTCGAGGAGGGCTTCGAAGGCCCGCTGGACGAGCAGCACCACCGCTCCACCGTAGGCGGCTGGCGCTATCACGGCCTGCCCTGGGAGCAGTGCTGAAGGTGGACCTCAGGCGGGGGGCAGGTCCTGCGCCCGCACCACGAACACCCCGTGGCCACCGGCCTCGAAATCCAGCCAGACCATCGGGATGTCATGGAAGGCATCCTCCACGGCCTCCTGACTGTTGCCCACCTCCACCATCAGCACGCCGTCGTCGGTCAGGTGGCGACGCGCCCCGGCGAGGATGCGGCGCACGATGTCGAGGCCGTCGTCCCCGGCCGCCAGGCCCAGTTCCGGCTCGTGGCGGTATTCGTCCGGCAGATCGGCCATGTCGCGGGCGTCCACGTAGGGCGGGTTGGTCACGATCAGATCATAGCGATCCTCCGGACCCAGCCCCTCGAACACGTCGCTCTGCACCAGCCGGACGCGGCCCTCCAGCTCGAAGCGCGCCACGTTGTCGCGCGCTACCGCCAGGGCATCCGGCGAGATGTCGGCCAGATCCACCTGCGCCTGCGGGAAGACCAGCGCGGTGGCGATGCCGATGCAGCCCGCCCCGGTGCCCAGATCCAGAACGCGCTCCACCCCGTCCGGGTCCACCCACGGCTCGAACCCCGACTCGATCAGCTCGGCGAACGGCGAGCGCGGCACCAGCACCCGCTCGTCGACATGGAAGGGCAGCCCGGCGAACCACGCCTCGCGCGTGAGATAGGCCGCCGGCTTGCGCGACTGGATGCGCTCGCGCAGCAGGCCCTCGACCCGTTCGCGCTCCGCCTCGGTCAGCCGGCTGTCCCACCAGTGGGCCTCCAGGTCCAGCGGCAGATGCAGCGCGTGCAGGGTCAGCCAGGCCGCCTCGTCAAAGGCATTGTCGGTGCCGTGCCCGAAGGCCAGTCCCGCCGCGCGGAACTGCGACGCGCCGTAGCGAATGAAGTCGCGCAGGGTGAGCAGACCGGTACCGGGTTCCATTTTCACACTCCGGGAAGGGTTGAAGGGTCGTCATGATAAACCGGGAGCGGCATCATGCACCCGATCCCACGCCACGAGAACCCCATGAGCGCCGTCGATCCCTGGCTTGCCCGCCTGTCCCGCGCCCTGCCCCATCACGCCCTGTCGCGGCTGGTGCACCGGCTGGCCCGCATCGAATCCCCGCGCGTCCAGCCGCTGCTGCGTGCCTTCGTGCGCCGCTTCGAGCTCGACATGGACGAGGCCGCGGAGCCGGACATCGCCGCCTACCCCAGCTTCAACGCCTTGTTCACCCGCGCCCTGCGCGACGGGGTACGCCCGCTGGAGGGCGACGCCGCGACCGTGGTCAGCCCGGCGGATGCCCGGGTCAGCGCCAGCGGGCGCATCGAGGCCGGGCGCATCTTCCAGGCCAAGGGGCACGACTATTCGGTGGAAGAACTGCTGGGCGGCGAGAACGACCTCGCGGTGCCGTTTCGCGACGGGCATTTCGTCACGCTGTATCTGTCCCCGCGCCACTACCACCGCCTGCACATGCCGCTGGACGGCACCCTGACCCACGCGATCCATGTCCCCGGGCGGCTGTTCTCGGTGGCGCCGCGCATCGTGCGCCACGTGCCGCGCATCTACGCCCGCAACGAACGCGTGGTGGCGCTGTTCGACACCCGCTTCGGCCCCATGGCGATGGCACTGATCGGCGCCCAGAACGTGGGCTCGATCGAGACCGTGTGGGCCGGGGAGATCACGCCGCCCTCGGCGCGCGAGGCCAGCTGCGTGACCTGGCCGGAGCGCGACATCGCACTGGAGCGCGGCGCGGAGATGGGCCGCTTCAACCTGGGATCGTCGGTGGTCCTGCTGCTGCCCCCGGGGCCGCTGGAACTGGACCCGGCGCTGACGCCCGAAACCGAGGTGCAGGTGCGCAGCGCCCTGGGGCGTTACACCGACCGGGACTGAGCCGCCGCCGCGGGCGCTTCAGGCGCATCCCCAGGGGAAATCGATCACCCGCCGGATATCGTCCTCGCCCAGCAGGCGCATCAGCAGGCGGTCCACTCCCAGCGCCACCCCGGCGCAGTCGGGCAGTCCCGCTTCCAGCGCAGCGTCCAGGAACGGATCGGCCGCGGGTTCCGGCTGCCCGCGCGCACGCCGTCGCGCCCGGTCCTGCTCGCGGCGCCGGCGGAATTCCGCCGGATCGGTCAGCTCGAAATAGCCGTTGGCCAGTTCCAGGTCGCCCCAGTAGACCTCGAAGCGCGCGGCGCAGCCGGGACGCTCGCGGCTGCGCCGGGCGAGGATCGCCTGGCTCTCGGGGTAGTCGTGCAGGATGGTGATGCGTCCCGGCGGAAACCCGGGCACCACGCACAGAGACACCAAAGCATCCAGCCAGGCGTCGCGGTCCAGTTCGCCGTGGACGGTCAGGCCGCGCTGCGCGGCGACGGCCTGCAGGCGCGCCGCGTCGTCGTTCAGCGCGTCGACGCCCAGCGCCTCGTGCAGCAGATCCGGATAGGCCACCACCCGCGGCTCCGGGTCGGGCGCGTGCCAGGCCGGGTCCGCCGCCGAGACCTCCTGCAGCAGGGTCACCACCTCGTCGGCCAGCGTCCGGTCGTCGAGCCCGAGGCGATACCATTCCAGCAGGCTGAACTCGGGGTTGTGGCGAACGCCGCTTTCGCCGCCGCGAAACACCCGGGCGATCTGGTAGATGTCGCCCGCCCCGTCCGCCAGCAGGCGCTTCATCGGGTATTCCGGCGAAGTCTGCAACCAGCCCTCCATGCACCCGCCGGCGCCATCGCCGGCCTGTGCGTGCCAGCTCTCCATGGCGGGGTCGAGGACCGTGCCCCGGCCGAGGACCGGCGTCTCCACCTCCAGCACGCCGCGGCGCGCGAAAAAGCCCCGCAGTTCGGCCAGCAGGCGGGCCCGGGCCACGCGGGCCCCGGCGGCCCGCGGCCGCCAGTCCGACACGGACGCCGGATCAGACGCGCGAGACGTATTCACCCTTGCGGGTGTCCACCTTGATGGTTTCGCCCTCCTCGACGAACAGCGGCACCTTGACCACCGCGCCGGTCTCCAGCGTGGCCGGCTTGGTGCCGCCCTGGGCGGTGTCGCCGCGGATGCCCGGGTCGCACTGGGTGATCTGCAGCTCGACGAAGGCCGGGGCCTCCACCGACAGCGGCTCGCCGTTCCACAGGGTCACGGTGCACATGTCCTGTTCCTTCAGCCACTGGTCGGAGCCATTGAGCGCGGCCTTGCTCACCGCATACTGCTCGAAGCTCTCCGGGGTCATGAAGTGCCAGAACTCGCCGTCGTTGTAGAGATACTGCATCTCGGTCTCGAGCACGTCGGCGGCTTCCACCGACTCGCCCGACTTGAAGGTCTTCTCCACCACGCGCCCGGTGCGCAGGTTGCGCAGCTTCACGCGGTTGAAGGCCTGCCCCTTGCCCGGCTTGACGAACTCGTTCTCGACGATGGACATCGGGTCGCCGTCCAGCAGGAGTTTGAGACCGCCCTTGAATTCGTTGGTACTGTAGGTTGCCATTGCGCGTAGTCCTCGAAGGTTTCCAGCCAGTTCTTCCAGCCGTTCAAACGACGCGGGCCGGCCGTCCCGCCGGGAACCGACCATGCCCAAAAATCCGATCATGATAACGCGTACGCCGCCGGCAACCCATACGCCCCGCTGGCAACAGTCGCTGGCTACCGCGATCCGCGACCCGGCAACCCTTGCCCGGCGCCTGTCCCTCGCCCCGGAGCACCTGCCCGGGATGCAGGCCGGACACGCCAGCTTCCCGATCCGGGTACCGGAGAGCTGGCTCGTCCGCATCGTGCCCGGCGAACCGAAGGATCCACTGCTGCGCCAGGTGCTTCCGCTGGCGGAAGAGACCGACGAGGTGCCCGGCTTCGTCGCCGACCCGGTCGGCGACCATGACGCGCTGGCCGCGCCGGGCGTGGTGCACAAATACGCCGGACGCGCCCTGCTGCTGACCACCGGGGCCTGCGCCATCCACTGCCGTTACTGCTTCCGCCGCGAGTTCGACTACGCCGACCACAACCCCGCACGCGACGACTGGGGCCCGGCACTGGACTATCTCGCGGCGCACCCCGACATCCACGAGGTCATCCTCAGCGGCGGCGACCCCCTGAGCCAGTCCGACACCCGGCTGGCGCGGCTGGTGGCGCGTCTGGAAGCCATTCCCCACCTCGAACGCCTGCGCATCCACACCCGCCTGCCGGTGGTGCTGCCGGAGCGGGTGGACGACGCCCTGCTGGGCTGGCTGGGGCAGGGGCGCCTGCAGCACGTGGTGGTGCTGCATGCCAACCACCCGCGCGAATTCGCGGCCCCGGCCGATCGCGCGCTGGAACGCCTGCGGGCGATCGGCATCACCCTGCTCAATCAGGCCGTGCTGCTGGCCGGGGTCAACGACGACGCCGACACCCTGGTCGAACTGCAGGAGAGCGGTTTTCGCCACGGCGTGCTGCCGTATTACCTGCACTGCCTGGACCGCACCCGCGGCACCGCGCACTTCGAGGTACCTCCGGACCGCGCCGCCGCCATTTACCGGGAAATGCACCGCCGACTCCCGGGCTACCTGCTGCCGCGCCGGGTGCGCGAAATCGCCGGCGAACCGGGCAAAACCCCGAGCCCCGGAATACCGGCTGACGGCGAAACGTCATTCCCCGACTTTTACCCTGACTTTTGATCGGGTACCTTCAGGGGATCTTCCCACTTTCCGGAACAGACCATGATCGATTCGGATGCCGTTTTCCCTCCGCTTCCCGAGGCGGAACCCAGCCCCGAGGGGTTCCCGCCGCACACGGCCAGGGCCCTGCGGGCCTGGTGCGAGGAGCTGCCCCGCGCCGACCGCGAGACGGCGTTCGAAAAACTCTGTGCCCTGCTCGGCTCGCTCAACCGGGTCGCCCTCAAGCCCGGTGTGCGCGACGAACTCGCGGACATCATCGAAGAACACCTGCTGCCCCTGATCCCGGAGGTGGAACGCGGGCTGCGCCGGCGGCCACTGCCGCTGGCCGAACGCAGCCTGCACCGCGCCCGGATCTTCGGTGACGCGCTGCGCGAACTGGCGAACATGCATCTGCTGCTGACCCCGGTCAGCGTGCCCGGCAACAAGGCCTCGCGCGAGAAGGCCACCCCGCACCTGCAAGCCGCCGTGGATGCCCTGGCCGCGCTGGCCATCCATCACTGGCGGCTGTATCAGCCACTTCCTCGGGGCCTGTGGCGACAGATCTACGGTCTGCTGTGGTTCGCCCGCGAGCTGGGGGTGGATCGGCAAAAGGCCCTGCGCCAGACCGCAATCAGCCCGCTCGGCCCGGATTCGATCGATGCCACCACGGCACGCCTGTTCGTGCTCGGCAGCACCGGCGTCAATGCCCTGGAAATCGGCGACATCGACCTCCTGGCCCGCTGGATCGCCGACCTCCCGGTCGCCTGCAGCGAGGCCCCGAGCCCCGAAGAACACCCTGACCTCCCGGTCCTGCGCGCGGATCTGGACACCGACCACCCGCCCGGCCTGGTCCTGCGCAACCTGCCGGCCGGCGAAAGCAGCACGCATGTCGAACTCGGGACCCTGCTGGAGGCCCTGCGCAACCAGCCCGAATCGCTGGACCCCGCACGCCGGGCTGACGGTCGCACGCTGGCCGAACGCATGCTGCGCCTGTGGTCGCGGCTGCCGACCCGTCGCCACTCGCGCGAGACGGCCGACGAACAGCGTTACTGCCTGTTCGGCCTGACCCGCATCCAGGCCTACATGCAGGCCGCGCTGGACAGCCGCAAGGGCCCCGCACGCCCTGCCCCGACCGACGCCGCGGTCCCCGACACCGGTGACGACGACGTTCACCCGGACGGGCGGCCGGCCACCGTGAACGTCATCCGGATGTCGGAGGCCGCGCGTGCCGACAGCGGCCTCAGCCTGTCCGACGAACCGCATGCGACGGAGCCCGACGATGACCCCCGTCCGCTGGCCGACCGTGGCACCGACCGCGCCGGACACGCATGGGAAGATGTCGGTCGTGGTCTCGAGATCGCCGACCACGAAGAGCCGCAGGCCCCCATCGTCAAGCGTCAGCAGCCCGAGCACTGGCAGGTCGAGGACATCGGCGCGGGCGGGATTCGTCTGCGCCTGCAGAACCCGCAACAGACCCTGTTGATCGGCGATCTGGTCGGACTGCGGGAACAGGACCCGGAACAGATCGGCTGGACGGTCGGCGTGCTGCGCTGGATCCGTTTCGAAACCGACGACGAGATCAGCATTGGCGTGGAGTACCTGGCACAGCGCTGCATGCCGGTACTGATCCAGCTCTTCCGCGCCGGTCGTGCGATTCGCGAGGCCCGGCCGGGCCTGTTCACGCCGGTGCGCGTGGGCCAGGACGGAGCGGCGCTGTTCCTGCCGGCACAGGAATTCGATCACGAAAATCGTCTGGTCGTCTGGCTCAACGGCCGCGCACGCGTACTGGCGCTGGACGCAGAGCGCACGGGCACTACACTGTTCACCGAAGTCGGCTGCCGCATGACCGATATCGAGCTGGATGAAGCCCCGACCGACGAGCCGGGAACCCCGGATGCGGGAGATGCGCTCTCCCTGGACCCGCATTAACCGAGTACCCCCACTTCCATGATCGAATCCATTCGCGTCCTCTTCGTGACCGCCAACCCCAACCTGGCGGAGCAGGTCATCAGCAGTATCCGGTCGCGTGGCTGCGCGGTTCGCCCGGAGCAGGTCGATGACGGCGAGGGCCTGACCGCGGCGCTGCGGGAAACCCGCTTCGACGTCGTCGTCTTCACCGAACCCGGGCTGAATCTGGCGCGCAGCGACGTGGATGCGGCCCTGCAGGCCAGTGGCCGCCGCACCCCCCTGGTCCTGATGACGGAACGCCCGGAGGAGGAACGCCTGCCCGACTACGAGGCCGGTGTATTCGCCGTGGTGGACCATCAGCTGGTGGAGCTCACCGCGATCCTGACCCTGCGTGCGGCCGACTCGCTGCATTTGCGACAGCAGATCAAGCGCATGGAGAACTCGCTGCAGGAGTCCGAGCGGCGCAGCCAGCTGCTGCTGGACAACTCGCGCGACGCCATCGCCTACATCCATGACGGCATGCATGTGTACGCCAACGCCTCCTGGCGCGAACGCTTCGGCGTTGACGACCCCGACGACATCGAGGGCCTGCCGCTGATGGATCTGGTCGCGCCGGACAGCCGCGACGACCTCAAGCGCTTCCTGCGCAGCTACCAGGAGGGCAGCGAGGAGGCCATGGCGCAACGTTTCCAGTTGCGCACGATGGACGGCGAGGCCTTCGAGGCGGAGCTGCACCTGTCCTCCACGACCGTGGAAGGCGAGGCCGCGACCCAGGTCCAGCTCAGCTCCGGCGAAGACAAGGAGCTGGCGCAGAAGATCGACTATCTGTCACAGCGCGACCTGGTCACCGGCCTGTACAACCGACAGTACTTCCAGGACGCCATCGAAACCACGCGCACCCGGGCCGCGGAAACCGAAAAGCCCTTCGCCCTGCTGACCGTGGCGGTGGACCATTTCCCCGAAATCCGCGCCAACGCCGGGATGTCCGGGGCCGACCTGATGCTGGCCGACGTCGGCCAGATCATCGAGAGCCATTTCCCGGAAACCGCGGTGGTCGCACGACTGGAGGCCGAACGCTTCGGTGTGCTGCTGCCCGAAGCCCAGCAGGCCGCCGCAGAAGAACGCCTGGATGCACTGCAGGAGGCCATCAACTCGCGGGTGTTCGAGGTGGGCACGCTGTCCACCCATGGCAGCGTTTCGGCCGGCGGGGTCATCGCCGACGAGACCGCGCCGGATACCGAGGAACTGCTGGCGCAGACCGACCGTGCACTGGAGGACGCGGTGAAGGCCGGTGGCGGCACCCATCGCTTCTACCGCCCCGCCGAGGGCGAGCTGACCCAGGCGCAGCTGGATCAGCAATGGAAGAACCGCATACTCGAGGCGCTGGAGGAGAACCGTCTGGAGCTGCGCTATCAGCCGGTGGTCAACCTGCACGGCGCCGACCGTCCGCGTTACAGCGTGTTCGTGCGCCTGCTGGATCCCGACGGCACGGTACACGAGCCGGTGGAATTCCTGCCCAGCGCCGAACGCACCGAAGTGGCGACCCGGATCGACCGCTGGATCCTGCGCCATGCCCTGGCGGTGCTGGCCCGGCAGTTGAAGAAGGACTCGCGCACGCAGTTCTTCCTCAAGCTGACCAACGGTTCGCTGGGCGACCCGTCCGTCCTGACCTGGCTGAACGACGACCTGCACGCCCTGCGCATCCCCGCGGACAACGTGGTGGTGGAGCTCAAGGAACCGACCATTGTCACCCATCTCAAGCCGGCGATGAACGTGGGCCGCGGGCTGAAGGAAATGCACGGTCACCTGTGCGTGGACGATTTCGGCAACGGCCTCAAGCCGTTCCAGCTGCTGCAGCACCTGGATGCCGACCACATCAAGCTGGACGCCTCGTTCGTCAAGAACCTCGCCGAAAGCGAGGAGAACCAGGAGACGATCCGCGAATACACCGAGGCCGCCCACGCCAAGGGCAAGCAGGTCATCGTCCCCCACATCGAGGACGCCTCGGCGCTGGCCGTGCTGTACGGCCTGAACGTCAACCTGGTGCAGGGCTTCTTCCTGCAGGCCCCGATGCCCGAGCCGGACTTCGACTTCGAGTCCGTCTGACGCGCTCGGGGCCGGCTCCCGGCCCTATTTCGACCAGAACTTCAGGTCGTCGAAGAACGAGCGCACCCCGTCGAAGAAGGAGTGTTCCTTGGGGCTGTGCTTGGTGCCGCCGGCCCGGGTCTCTTCCTCGAACTCCTGCAGCAGATCCTTCTGCCGTTTGGTCAGGTTGACCGGCGTCTCCACCACCACGCGACAGATCAGGTCACCCACGCCGCCGCCGTGCACCGATTTCACGCCCTTGCCGCTGACCCGGAACTGCTTGCCGCTCTGGGTCTCCGGCGGGATCTTGAGGTTCACCCGGCCGTCCAGCGCCGGCACCTCCAGCTCGCCGCCCAGCGCGGCGGTGGCGAAGGAAATCGGGACCTCGCAGTGCAGGTCGTTGCCATCGCGGCGGAACAGCTGGTGCGGCTTGACCCGCACCTGCACGTAGAGGTCCCCCGGCGGGCCGCCGTTGAGGCCCGCCTCGCCCTGTCCGGACAGGCGGATGCGGTCGCCGGTGTCCACTCCGGCAGGGACCTTGACGTCCAGGGTGCTCTGCTCCTGCACCCGGCCCTGACCGCCGCAGGCCTTGCAGGGCGTGGGGATGATACGTCCGCTGCCGTGGCAGCGCGGGCAGGTCTGCTGCACCGAGAAGAATCCCTGCTGGATGCGCACCTGCCCCATGCCATTACAGGTCGGGCAGGTTTCGGTGGAGGTGCCCGGTTCCGCGCCCGAGCCGTCACAGGCCTCGCAGCTGCTGGTCGTGGGAATGCGGATCTGCACCTCCGTGCCGAACACCGCTTCCTCCAGCGTCAGCTCGAGGTTGTACTGCAGATCGGAGCCGCGGTAGGCACGCTGCCCGCCGCGACCGCCGCCGCCACCAAAGATGTCGCCGAAGATGTCCTCGAAGATGTCGCTGAAGTTGGACCCTCCGGCACCGCCGCCGAAGCCGCCGGCGGCCGAACCGTCCACGCCGGCGTGGCCGTAGCGGTCGTAGGCCGCCCGTTTCTGGTCGTCGCTGAGGACGTCGTGGGCCTCGCGGGCCTCCTTGAAACGGGCCTCGGCATCTTCATCCCCGGGGTTGCGGTCGGGGTGATACTTCATCGCCAGACGGCGAAAGGCCTTCTTGATGTCGGCGGCGGAGGCGTCCTTCGACACCCCCAGCACCTCGTAGTAATCGCGTTTTGCCATGATCGTTTTCCTGCGGATGGTCCGGGGCGTTCAGCCGTTGCCGGGAACGAAAGCGCCCGGGTTCGCGCATGCGCGGGCCCGGGCGTGGTGGCTGGCAAGGGAAACCGGCCGGCGCGTGGCCGGCCGGCCACGGCCGATCAGCCGTTCTTCTTGTCGTTGTCGTCGACTTCCTCGAACTCGGCGTCGACCACGTCGTCGCCCTGCTGCTGGCCACCGGCTTCCCCGGAGGCATCGGCCGCCCCGGCGTCACCGCCCTGCTGCGCGTAGGCCTTCTCGGCGATCTTGCCGGAGGCTTCGGTCAGCTTCTGCGTGGCCTGCTCGATGGCCTCGGCGTCGTCGCCTTCCATCGCGGTCTTGACCTCGCTCACCGCCGACTCGATCTCGGAGCGTTCCTCGTCGGAGACCTGATCGCCCAGATCACTGAGCGACTTCTCGGCGGAGTGCACCATGGCATCGGCCTGGTTGCGCGCCTGCACCAGCTGCTGGAACTTCTTGTCCTCTTCGGCATGGGCCTCGGCGTCCTTGACCATCTGCTCGACTTCGTCCTCGGACAGGCCGGAGGAGGCCTTGATGACGATCTTGTTCTCCTTGCCGGTCGCCTTGTCCTTGGCCGAGACGTTCAGGATGCCGTTGGAGTCGATGTCGAAGGTGACCTCGATCTGCGGCACGCCGCGCGGCGCCGCCGGGATGTCCTGCAGGTCGAAGCGGCCCAGCGACTTGTTGGCGCTGGCCATGTCGCGCTCGCCCTGCAGCACGTGCACGGTCACCGCGGTCTGGTTGTCTTCGGCGGTGGAGAACACCTGCTGCGCCCGGGTCGGGATGGTGGTGTTCTTCTCGATCAGCTTGGTCATCACGCCGCCCATGGTCTCGATGCCCAGCGACAGCGGGGTCACGTCCAGCAGCAGCACGTCCTTGACGTCGCCGCCCAGCACGCCGGCCTGCACCGCGGCGCCGACCGCAACCGCCTCGTCCGGGTTCACGTCCTTGCGCGCATCCTTGCCGAAGAAGCCGGAGACCGCTTCCTGCACCTTGGGCATGCGGGTCTGACCGCCGACCAGGATCACGTCGTCCACCTCGGAGGCGGACAGGCCGGCGTCCTTCAGCGCGACCTTGCAGGGCTCGATGGAGCGCTGGATCAGGTCCTCGACCAGGCTCTCCAGTTTGGCCCGGGTGACCTTGATCGCCAGGTGCTTGGGCCCGGTATTGTCGGCCGTGATGTACGGCAGGTTGACCTCGGTCTGCTGCGCGGAGGACAGCTCGATCTTCGCCTTTTCGGCGGCCTCCTTCACGCGCTGCATGGCCAGCGGATCGCCCTTGATGTCGATGCCCTGGTCCTTCTTGAACTCGTCGGCCAGGTAGTCGATCAGGCGATTGTCGAAGTCCTCGCCACCGAGGAAGGTATCGCCGTTGGTCGCCAGCACCTCGAACTGGTGCTCGCCGTCCACCTCGGCGATCTCGATGATCGAGATGTCGAAGGTACCACCGCCCAGGTCGTACACCGCGATCTTGCGGTCACCGCGCTGCTTGTCCATGCCGTAGGCCAGCGAGGCGGCCGTCGGCTCGTTGATGATGCGCTTGACCTCCAGCCCGGCGATCTTGCCGGCGTCCTTGGTCGCCTGGCGCTGCGAGTCGTTGAAGTAGGCCGGCACGGTGATGACCGCTTCGGTCACCTCTTCCCCGAGGTAATCCTCGGCGGTCTTCTTCATCTTCTGCAGCACGCGCGCGGAGATCTCCGGCGGGGCCATCTTCTTGCCCTGCACCTCGACCCAGGCGTCGCCGTTGTCGGCCTTGACGATGCTGTAGGAGACGAGGTCGATGTCCTTCTGCACTTCGCCCTCGTCAAACTTGCGGCCGATCAGGCGCTTGGCCGCAAAGATGGTGTTGTGCGGGTTGGTCACCGCCTGGCGTTTGGCGGCCTGGCCGACCAGCACCTCGCCATCTTCACTGAACGCGACGATGGACGGCGTGGTGCGCGCGCCCTCGGCGTTCTCGATGACCTTGGCCTGGTCGCCTTCCATCACGGCGACGCAGGAGTTGGTGGTCCCGAGGTCGATTCCGATCATCTTGCCCATGGCTGAATTCTCCTGAAATTGAAAGTTCGCGGCACAGGGGACGCCCCTGCCCGTTTGTACGGTGATCTGGGGGCCGTGGCGGCCTTTTCAACCGCCCCGGCCGGAATTCGTGACCGGCGAATGGTCAGGCGTTCTCGTCGATGCCCGGGGAACTGGGCGCCTTCGAGACCATGACCATCGCCGGACGCAGGACCCGGTCCTGCAGCATGTAACCCTTCTGCATGGTCGCGACCACGGTGTTCGGCGGCTGCTCGGGATCCTCCTGCATCGACATCGCCTGATGGCGCTCCGGATCGAAACGCTCGCCGGTGGGCTCCTCGGCCTGGATGCCGAACTTGTCGAAGACCTTGTGCAGGTTCTTGAGGGTCAGGTCCACGCCCTCGATGACGCGGTCCACGTCCTGCGACTCGCGCGCGGCCTGCAGCCCCATCTCCAGGGAATCACAGACCTCCAGCATCTCGGAGGCGAATTTCTCCATCGCATACTTGTGCGCGTTCTCCAGCTCGCGTTCGAAGCGCCGGCGCTGGTTCTCCAGCTCGGCCTGCGCGCGCAGGGCCTGGTCGCGCCGCTCCTCGGCCAGCGCCTCCAGCTCCTGGATGCGATCGGCCTCGCCGGCCGCCGCGGCCGCTTCCTGTTCCTCGGGGGAGGGCGACTCCTGCGCTTCGTTTTCGGGGGTTTCCCGGGATTCCGGCTGTTCGGACATGCTTCCCTCGCGTTCGTATCGAGTGTTGTTCGGACGGGCGCCGCCTGTCGCCGGCGCACAAGCAGGAAGGCGGGGCTCGCGGCCCCGCCTTCGCGGTGTTTACTGGGAGTCTGGGGATTCCCCGCGCACATTCAAGGCCGAGCCCAGCAATCGTGCGGTGACGTCCACGATGGGCACGACCCGGTCGTAGGACATGCGCGTCGGGCCGATCACACCCAGCACACCCACCACCTCGCCTTCCACGCTGTAGGGCGCGGTCACCACCGAGCAGTTCTCGAACCAGTCGAGACCCGACTCGCGGCCGATGAAGATCTGCACCCGGTCGCCGCGGATGCACTGGTCGAGGATGCCGAGGATCTCGCGCTTCTCGTTGAACGCTTCCAGCAGCTGCCGCAGGCGCTCCATGTCGGAAAGCTCCTCGTAGCCCAGCAGCTGGGTCTGGCCGGCCACGACGACATCGTCGGGGTCCTCGTCGCCCAGCGCCTGTTCGCCCAGGTCGATGGCGGCCAGCATCTGCGCGTCCAGGTCGTCGCGCACCTCGCGCATTTCCCGCAGGAGTTCGGCGCGCACCGTATGCAGGCTCTTCCCCGCGAGATGCGCGTTGAGATAATTGGCCATGCGCTGCAGGTCGTCCTGACTGAAGTCCCGCTCCAGTTCGAGGACGCGATTCTGCACCTCGCGGCCGTCGATCACCAGGATCGCCAGCACCCGGCCCTCGCCCAGCCGCAGGAACTCGATCTGCGACAACGCGACGTTGCGATGCCGCGGCAGCCGCACCATCCCGGCCATGCGCGTCACCTGGGACAGCACGCTGCTGGCGCTGTCCAGCAGGTCCTGGGTGGAGGCGCCGGGATCGAAGCGCGATTCGATCGCATCGATCTGCTCGCGACTGGGCTTGCGCACCTCCAGCAGGCTGTCGACGAACAGCCGGTAGCCGGCGGTGGTCGGAACCCGCCCGGCCGAGGTGTGCGGCGCCTGGATCAGGCCACGATCCTCGAGATCGGCCATCACGTTGCGCACCGTCGCGGCGCTCACCTTGAGGCCCGAGGCGCGCGCGAGGTTGCGGGACCCCACCGGCTGACCATCGCTGATATAGCTCTCGATCAGCGTCCGCAGCAGGGTCCGCTCGCGGGCATCCAGCTGAATCGACGAGTCGTTCATGTTTCTGTCAGCGCTCCTTCCGGACGAGTGCCACAACCGTCCAAGTGTTCGGGGACCGCGCCCCGCCGTCAAGCGGCCGCGTGCAGGACCGCCCCGTTTTCCGGATAATGCCGGCATGATGCCAGAGTTCAAGACCGTCGGCCTGATCGGCAAGGCCAACGACCCGCGCACCGCTCCGCTGGTGGAGCGGCTGGTACAGCTGCTGTGCGAGCGCGAGCGACACATACTGATGGAGGCCGACATCGAGGGCTTCCAGCGCCCGGCCGACGTACCGATCCGGCCGGTCGGCGAGCTGGCGCGCGAAGCCGACCTGCTGATCGTGATCGGCGGCGACGGCACCCTGCTGGCGACCGCCCGGGTCACCGCCGGGATCGGCACGCCGCTGCTGGGGATCAATCTCGGCCGCCTGGGCTTCCTGGTCGACGTATCCCCCGATACCGCGCCGGAGGAACTGGGGGAGGTCCTGGACGGCGCCTACGTGCTGGAACCGCGCTCCATGCTGGAGGCCGAAGTGGTGCGCGACGGCGTGACCGTGCACACCGGGGTCGCGGTCAACGACGCCGTGCTGCACGTACTCAGCGTGGTGCGCATCATCGAGTTCGACACCACCATCGATGGCGTGGACGTCGGGCGCCTGCGTGCCGACGGACTGGTGGTTGCCACGCCCACCGGCTCCACCGCCTACGCCCTGTCGGCCGGCGGCCCCATCCTCACCCCGCAGATGGACGGCATGGTGATCGTCCCGGTCGCGCCGCACAGCCTGAACCACCGCCCGCTGGTGGTGGGCGGTGATTCGGTCATCGAGATCCAGCTGTCCCCCGACAGCCGCTCGCCGGCACAGGTCGCGCTGGACGGTCAGGAGAACGTCGACTTCGGGCCCGGCGACCGCCTGCGCATCCGCCGCCGCGACTACGGCATGACCCTGATCCACCCGCACAATCACCAGTTCCTGCGCATGCTGCGTTCCAAGCTGCGCTGGGGAGAACAGCCCTGACATGCTGCGCCTGATCCACATCCGCGATTTCGCCATCGTCGACGAACTCGAACTCGAGCTCGACGACGGCCTCAACGCCCTGACCGGCGAGACCGGCGCCGGCAAGTCCATCCTGGTTGACGTGGTCGGCCTGCTGCTGGGCGACCGCGCCGACGCCTCCATGGTGCGCGAGGGCGCCGAACAGGCCGAGCTGGGCGCCGAATGCGAACTGCCGGACAACAGCCCGGCGCATGCCTGGCTAGCCGAGGCCGGTCTGGCCGGCGAGGACGGCGACCCGCTCCTGCTGCGCCGCGTGCTGACGCGCCAGGGCAAGAGCCGCGCCTGGATCAACGGGCGCCCCGCAACCGTTACCCAGCTGCGGGAACTGGGCCAGTGGCTGGTCGACATCCACGGGCAGCATGCCCATCAGCAGCTGCTCGGGCGCGATACCCAGCGGGCCTGGCTGGACGGCTTTGTCGAGGCGCCCCTGTGCCATGCGGTGTCTACCGCCTTCCAGCAATGGCGCGAGGCCCGCAGCGCCCTGGAAAAGGCCCGTGCGGAGCTGGCCGAAGCCGGTGACCGGCTGGACCTGCTGCGCTTTCAGACCGGCGAACTGGCCGAACTGGCGCCGGAACCCGACGAATACCCCGAGCTCTCCACCGAACAGAGCCGGCTGGCGCACGGCACCGAGGTGCTGCAGGCCCTCCAGGCCGCCGACGCCACCATCGGCGAGGACAACGGGCTGGATGCCCTGCTCGGCCAGATGCTGCACCGGCTGCAGGAGGCGGCCCGCCATGACGACCGCCTGCAGCCCGGGATCGAGCTGCTGGAGTCGGCCCGCATCCAGATCGACGAGGCCGGGGACACCCTGCGCCGGCTGGCCGAGGACATCGACCCCGACCCGCAGCGCCTGGCGGAGCTGGATGCGCGACTGGGGGAGTACCTGCGTCTGGCGCGCAAGCACCGGGTCGAACCGGAGGAACTGCCCGGCCTGCACCGGCGCCTGATGGACGAACTCGAGCACCTGGAATCCGGCGACCGGACGGTCGAAGAACTGGAGGCCCGGGCCACGCAGGCGCGCAGCGCGCTGGAAGACGCCGCGGCGGAACTCACCCGCGCACGCGAGCAGGCCGCGCGGCGCATCGAGACCGCTGTCACCGAGACCATGCAGGAACTGGGCATGGCCGGCGGACGTTTCGAGATCGCCGTGGAACCCGACGACGAACCGCGCGCCCATGGCGCCGACCGGGTGGAATTCCGCGTCGCCGCCAACCCCGGCCAGACCCCGCAGCCGCTGGCCCGAGTGGCATCGGGCGGCGAACTGTCGCGTATCGGCCTGGCCCTGCAGGTGCTCGCGAGCCAGCAACAGACCGTGCCCACCCTGATCTTCGACGAGGTCGATTCGGGCATCAGCGGCGCGGTGGCCGAGGTCGTCGGGCGCAAGCTGCGGCGGCTGGGGGAACGCCACCAGGTGCTGTGCGTCACCCATCTCGCGCAGGTCGCCGCACAGGCCCATCATCAGCTGGAAGTGGCCAAGACCACGGCCGAGGATCACACCCGCACCGGCATCCGGCGTCTCGATCACGAAGACCGGGTAGACGCCCTGGCCCGCCTGATCGGCGGCAGTGCCCTCACCGAGAGCAGCCGCGCCCACGCACGGGAGCTGCTGGAAACGCCCGGCGGGTGAGACGACTCCCCCGGCGAAGCCCCGGGGGGAGAGGGTTCAGGCGGGGCGGCGGGGGCAGGCCTCGTCGTTGCAGTCGCCGTACAGCACCAGGGCATGATCCCGGATCGAAAACCCGTAGTCCGAGGCGATCTGCTGCTGACGCTGTTCGATGGTCTCGTCGTAGAACTCCTCGACCCGCCCGCACTGGTTGCAGACGATGTGGTCGTGGTGGCCGCCGCGCTCCAGCTCGAACACCGCCTGGTTGCCCTCCAGGTGGAGCCGGCAGACCAGGCCGGCGGCCTCGAACTGGGTGAGCACGCGATACACCGTGGCCAGGCCGATCTCCTCGCCGGAATCCAGCAGCTCGCGGTAGATCGCCTCGGCCGTGAGATGCCGCGTCTCCGACTGATCCAGGATCTCCAGGATCTTCATCCGCGGCAGCGTGACTTTCAGACCGGCCTTCTTGAGATTGCTCGTTTCCATGCACGATCCCTGCATCGCGTCGGGCTCCGGGCATTGAGAGCCACCGGATGCTTTGGTGTACCATGCGCGTTTCCAGACTCGTTCAAGGTCCCGCGCGCTCGATGTACAAGATTCTCATTACTATCGCGGTCGCCGCAAGCACGCTTACCGCGTGCAGTGGCTTTAACCAGTTCCGTCTCGACGTGCAGCAGGGCAACGTGATCGACGCCACCGACGTGGCGCGAGTCCAGCCCGGCATGACGCCCGGCCAGGTGCGTTTCCTGCTGGGGACGCCGCAACTGGACGCGGCCTTCAAGAGCGAGGACCGCTGGGACTATGTCTATTACCGGCGTCCGGGGATCGGCCCCACCGAACGCCAGCGCGTGAGCGTGTATTTCCAGGACGGCGTGGTCGCCTACATCGACTCCGACGTGCCGCAGCCGGTCGCCCTGGAGGACCACCCGGTGGACATGGACGACTGAGGGAGACGGGCGGGCCGCGTCACCGGGGTCACGCCTCCCCGCCCTTTTCTTTCGTCTTGCCCTTGCCGGCACGCTGGCGCCGCACCTCTTTCGGGTCGGCGATCAGCGGGCGGTAAATCTCCACCCGGTCGCGCGGCCGCAGCACGGTATCGCGGCGGGTAATCTTGCCGAAGATACCGACCTTCGCGTTGTCCAGATCGATCTCCGGAAACTGCCGGTCGATCTCGGACTGGCGCAGCGCCTGCTCCACGGTCGTGCCGGGCGGGACCTCCAGCGACAGGATCACCTGGCGGTCGGGCCGCGCATAGGCGACCTCGACCGTCATCGGCCCCTCGCCACCATCGTCTGCCTCAGCCATTCCCGTGCACCTCCTGCGCGCGGCGGACGAAGGCGTCCACCAGGGAATTGGCGATCTGGTGGAACACCGGACCGATCGCAAACGACATCAGCCGGCTGGCGAACTCGAATTCCAGCTCCAGCGAGATGCGCGTGCCGCCGCCCTCCAGCTCGGTGAAGCGCCAGGTGCCGTGCAGGCGCTGGAACGGCCCCTTCACCAGACGGATGTCGATGGACTCCGGCCGCCGCAGGGTGTTGCGGGTGGTGAACGACTTGTGCAGCGCCCCCTTGGCGAGCTCGATCGTGCCCTCCACCTGGTTCTCGCTGCGGTTGCGTGCGGACGCGCTGCGACAGCCCGGCAGGAATTCCGGGTAAGAGTCGATGTCGTCCACCAGGTCGAACATCTGCTCGCGCGAATACGGAACGTCGGCCGAACGCTGGATCTTCGAACCCATCAGATCAGCTCCACCGCACGCAGGAACACCAGCAGGATCGCGACCGGCGCGACGAAACGCACCAGGAAGTACCACAGCCCGAACAGCGCCGGGGAGCGCATCGCCAGCTCCGCACTCACCGACCCGCGAGTCATGCGCCAGCCGGCGAACACGGCGATCAGGAATCCGCCCAGCGGCAGCAGGATGTTCGCGGTCAGGTAGTCGAGGAAATCGAGCACGCCCATGTCGAACAGGGTGTAGTCCGACCAGACGTTGAGCGACAGCAGCGCCGCGATCCCCAGGGTCCAGGCCGCGATCGCCAGCACCGTGGTCGCAGCCACCCGCGTCATGCCCACGGTTTCCACCAGCCAGGCCACCGCCGGCTCGGCGATCGAGATCGCCGAGGTCCAGGCCGCGAAGCTCAACAGGATGAAGAACACCGTGCCGAAGATCAGCCCGCCGGGCATCTCGCCGAAGGCCAGCGGCAGGGTCACGAAGATCAGCCCCGGCCCCTCGCCCGGCGACAGCCCGGCGCCCAGCACGATCGGGAAGATCGCCAGCCCGGCCACGATCGCGACCAGGGTATCCGCCCCCACGACCACCCCGGCGGTGCGCGGGATGGAGGCGTCGCTCTGCAGATAGCTGCCGTAGATCATGATTGCGCCCATGCCCAGGCTCAGGGTAAAGAAGGCCTGCCCCATGGCCAGCAGCACCGCGTTAGCGGACAACTCGGAGAAGTCCGGCGCCAGCATGAACGCCAGACCCTCGGCGAAGTTGCCCTGCACCACCGCGTAGCCGACCATCACCAGCAGCATCACGAACAGCAACGGCATCAGGATGGTCACCGCCTTCTCCAGCCCCGACTGCACCCCGCGCGCGACCACGATGCCGACCATCACCATGAAGATGGTGTGCCAGGCCAGCAGCGCCTCGGGGGAGGCCAGCATGCCGTCGAACATCGCCTCGGAGCCACTGGCGTCCAGGCCGACAAAGCCGCCCGCCCCGCTCTTGAAGATGTACGACAGGGCCCAGCCCGCGACCACCGAGTAGAACGACAGGATCAGGAAACCGGTCACCACGCCGATCCAGCCGATGGAGGCCCAGCCGGTCGACACCCCCTCCTCGCGCGACAGGCTGGTCATGGTGTTGATCGGCGACTGGCGCCCGCGCCGGCCCAGCATGATCTCGGCGATCATCACCGGCAGGCCGATGAGCAATATGCAGCCCAGATACACCAGCACGAAGGCGCCACCGCCGTTCTCGCCGGCGATGTAGGGGAAACGCCAGATGTTCCCGAGCCCGACGGCCGAGCCCGTCGCCGCGAGGATGAAGGCCAGACGGGTGGTCCATTGACCATGGATCGATGCGGTGGGTGGCATGCGGATCTCCGTGTTTTTGCCCGTGGATTGTGAGCCAAGGCCGGCCGGCACTCAACTGAGTGCCGGTCCATGGATGCCCGACGTTGACGCCTGGAGTACACTCCGCCCCCATGGGCAAGAAGAAGAAAACCGCCGGGGACGGCTCCAGTACCATCGCGCTCAACCGCCGCGCGCGTCACGACTACCACATCGAGGACCGGCTGGAAGCCGGGCTGGCCCTCGAGGGCTGGGAGGTCAAGTCGCTGCGGGCCGGCCGCGCACAGATCAGCGAAGCCTATGTCCTGCTGCGCAACGGCGAGGCATACCTGTTCGGCGCCCATTTCACTCCGTTGCCCACCGCCTCCACGCACATCAATCCGGATCCGAGCCGCACGCGCAAGCTCCTGCTGCACCGCTCCGAGATCAACCGACTGATTGGTGCGGTGGAACGCCGCGGCTTCACCCTGGTCCCGCTGGCCCTGTACTGGAAACGCGGCCGGGCCAAAGTGGAGATCGGCCTGGCCAAGGGCAAGAAGGCCTACGACAAGCGCGCCGACAAGAAGGAAAAGGACTGGCAGCGCGAACGCGCGCGCATCATGAAGAACGGCTGATGCGGGCTCACTCGCGGGCCGCGCGCCAGCGACAGGCACCCCCGGCCGCCTCGTCCAGCACCGCCAGCAGCTCGGCATGGGCGGCCGCCTCTTCCGCCGACGGCTCCACGACCGGCAGGGGCTGCCCCGAACGCCGTGCCCGCGCCGGCGCCTGATCCCCCGTATCCTGCTCGCTGTCGCTGTCCAGGGTCAGGCTCACCTGCCCGCCGGTCATCGCCAGATAGACATCGGCCAGCAGCTCCGCGTCCAGCAGCGCGCCGTGCAGCGTCCGGTCCGAGGCATCCACCCCGTAGCGCTTGCACAGCGCGTCCAGCGAATTGCGGCTGCCCGGATGCATGCGCCGCGCCAGCACCAGCGAATCCAGCACCCCGCAGATCTCGCCGATGGAGCCCGCCGGCGCCTGGTCGCCCAGCAGCGCCAGCTCGTGATCGAGAAAGCCGATGTCGAACGGGGCGTTGTGAATCACCAGTTCCGCCCCGCGCACGAATTCCACGAATTCCCCTGCCAGGTCGGCGAAACGCGGCTTGTCCGCGAGAAACTCGTTGTCGATCCCGTGCACCGCCACCGCACCGGCATCGATCTCCCGGTCCGGCTGGATGTAGTGATGCCACACCCGGCCGGTCGGCCGGCGATTGTCCACCTCCAGACAGCCGATCTCGATGATGCGGTGCCCGTCCGCCGGTTCCAGGCCGGTGGTCTCGGTGTCCAGCACGATCTGGCGCATGTTGCGTCCCCTTCGATTCGGTCTTCCCGCGGATGGCTCAGCTGGCCGCCCCGCTCAGGAGTTCGTCGATGCCGGCATTCGCCAGCTCGTCGGCGCGCTCGTTCTCCGGGTGCCCGCTGTGGCCGCGGACCCAGTACCACTCGATGGAATGGCGCGCCGCCTGGGCATCCAGCGCTTCCCACAGATCCCGGTTTTTCACCGGCTGGCCGCTGGCCGAGCGCCAGTTGCGCCGTTTCCAGCCGGGCAGCCATTCGGTCACGCCCTGCTTCACGTACCTGGAATCGGTGACCAGCTCCACCCGACAGGGTCGCTGCAGGGTCTCCAGCGCCCGGATGGCCGCGGTCAGCTCCATGCGGTTGTTGGTGGTCTCGGCCTCGCTGCCGTACAGCTCGCGCTCGTGCCCGCGGTAGCGCAGCACCGCCCCCCAGCCGCCGGGACCGGGGTTGCCGCGGCAGGCGCCGTCGGTATAGATGTACACCCGCTCGTCGTCGTCACTCATTGCCGTCCCTCGTTCGGCCGCGTTCGCCGGCGCATGATACGCGCGAAACGGCCGCGCCGGGAGCACCCGTCGGCGGCGCGAAGCGCAGCGCTCGTGCCGGCCGCAGGGGCTCCTCCACCCGCTTGTGCGCGATGGTCAGGATGACCCCGGCCAGCGGGGGAAGTCCACGCAGAGCCCAGCGGTCCAGTCGTGCCAGCCGGCGCTGCCAGGCCACCGACAGGCCGGGCGGCAGCACGCTGAGATTCCACTGCTCCAGCACCTCCAGGCCGGCGGCCGCCAGCATCCCCCGATAGCGTACGCTGCGCAGTCCCTCGGGCAGCGGGGACGGGCGCAGGCCGGCTTCCGGATCGCCGTGCAGCCGGTTGGCCTCCAGCATGAACAGATGCCCCTCGGGCTCCAGCACTCGGGCCGCCTCGTTGACCACCACCTGCGGCTCCGGACTCCAGCTGCAGGGATGGCCCAGCACGATGATCCGCGCCCCGGCGGATTCCAGCGCCCAGGCCTCCGGATCGATCCGGACCTGCGCCCCCGGATCCGCCACGCGCAGCACCCGTGCCTGATCCGGGGCGTCGGGATCCATCAACGGCGCCGGCGCCAGTTCCACCGCAACGTTCAACGGGCTCCCGGTCGCGTGGCGGCGCATGCGATCCAGCAGGCGCTCGCGCACCCGCTGGCCCTGAGGCTGGGCATACCACCGGGCGAGGCAATCGCGTGCCCGTGCTTGGTGCTCCGGGTTGGCTGGTTTATCCTTCGTCCCCATGAAACTTCGATGCCCCGCTGTTCCCGTTCGCCCGCTGGCTCTCGCCGTTACCGTGGCCCTGTTCTCCGGTTGTAGCCTACACGACCGCGAGCGGTCACTGGATACCGCCGACACCGGTACCGGGAGTCCGGCCGAGGCGCGCACCTACGACACCGAAGACGTCGAAGCCGCCATGCAGCGCCAGGCCGAGAAGGCGGAAAAGCGTGCCGCCGAAACCGACGACCTGTGGGAACGTGCCCGGCTGAACTACGGTTTCAGCGACGAACTCGACCACGATCGCGTCCAGCGTTATCTCGACCATTATCGCGATCAGCCGCGGATCATCGAACTCTCCACGCGGCGGGCCGAACCCTTCGCCTATTTTATCCTGTCGGAGCTCGAGGCTCGCGACATGCCGGCGGAACTCCTGCTGCTCCCCATCGTGGAGAGCGGCTATGCCCCGGAAGCCACCTCCAGCGGACGTGCCGCCGGGATCTGGCAGTTCATACCGTCCACCGGGGATCATTTCGACCTGCACCGCGACGACTGGTACGACGGCCGGCGCGATGTCTACCAGTCGACCCTGGCGGCACTCGACTATCTCGAATACCTGCATTCCCGCTTCGACGACTGGTACCTCGCCCTGGCCGCCTACAACTGGGGCCAGGGGAACGTCCGCCGGGCGATGGAGGCCAATGCCGCGCAGGGCCGCGACACCGACTACTGGAGCCTTGACCTGCCGGCCGAACCGCATGCCTACGTTCCCCGCCTGCTGGCCCTGCGCGAGCTGTTCCGCGCGCCGGATGAACACGGCGTGACCCTGACCCCCGTGGCCAACGAACCGGCGCTAGAGATCGTCCGCCCGGAACGCCAGGCGGATCTGGCCCTGGTCGCGGACATGGCCGAGCTGGATACCGCCGAGCTGGAACGCCTGAACCCCGGCTACCACCGGCACGCCACGCATCCCGAACATGCGCGGCACCTGTTCGTGCCGGCCGAAGCCGCGGACCGTCTGGAAACCGCGCTGGCGGAACACGGCGACGATCCGCTGCTGCGTTTCCGCGAATACACCGTGCGCGCGGGCGACAACCTCGGCCGTATCGCACGCGACGCCGGTACCGAGGTCGCGGTCGTACGGCAGATGAACGATCTCAATGGCGACCTGATTCGCGCGGGCCAGACCCTGCGCCTGCCGGTGGGCGGGGACGACGCCGGGGCCGCCACGGCCGTCGCCGAGGCCGGCGATGCGGATTCACTGACGGAATACGAAGTCCGCCGCGGCGACAGCCTCTGGACCATCAGCCAGTCCACCGGCATGAGCCTGAGCGAACTGCGGCGGGTCAACGACCTCGGGCGCGACACCACCCTGCAGCCCGGGGATGTACTCCAGGTCGCGGCGGCACACGGCGATGAAGGCACGGTGCACTACGAGGTCCGCCCGGGGGATTCGCTGTCCGGCATCGCCCGGCGCTTCGAGGTCTCGGTGGAAGACGTGCGGCGCTGGAACGGCCTTAACGGCGACCGCATCCGCGCCGGCGAGACCCTGGTCCTGCACATCGATCACGACGACGCGACCGTCGCCCGCGCGGACACCTGACGCGCTGGCCCGACCCGGGGCACATCGGTATGATCCCGGGAACACGCGTCCGCGACGCCAATCGCATCAAACCAGCAAGGAGAGTTTCATGGGCTTTCTCACCGGCAAGCGCGCCCTGGTCGTCGGGGTCGCCAGCAACCGTTCCATCGCCTATGGCATCGCCGCGGCGCTGCACCGGGAGGGCGCGGAGCTGGCCTTCACCTATCAGAACGAACGGATGCGCGACCGCGTGGAAAAACTGGTCGCCGATTTCGACTCGGACATCCTGATCCCCTGCAACGTCGAGAGCGATGAAGAGATCGAACAGGTCTTCGAACACCTGGACGACTACTGGGACGGCGTCGACATTCTGGTTCACTCCGTGGCCTATGCGCCCAAGGAGGAACTGGACGGCGATTTCCTCGACAACATGACCCGCGACGGCTTTCGCACCGCGCATGATGTCAGCTCCTACTCGCTGGCGGCCTTCGCCAAGGCCGGACGCGCGATGATGAAGGATCGCGATGCCTCCATCCTGACGCTCAGCTACCTGGGCGCCCAGCGATCCATGCCCAACTACAACGTGATGGGTCTGGCGAAGGCGAGCCTCGAAGCGAATGTCCGCTATCTGGCCTACACCCTCGGGCCGGAGGGCACCCGCGTGAACGCCGTCTCCGCCGGCCCCATCCGCACCCTCGCGGCATCCGGGATCGGGGATTTCAAGCGCATCCTCGACCATGTCGAGAGCAACGCCCCGCTGCGGCGTAACGTCACCATTGATCAGGTTGGCAATGCCGGGGCGTTCCTGTGCTCCGACCTGGCTTCCGGCATCACCGGTGAGGTGATGTACGTCGACTCCGGTTACAACACCGTCGGCCTCGGCCAGCACGAGATCGGCCTCGACAGCTAGGCCACGAACGGGCGGCCTGCCGGCCGCCGGGTCTCTGAACCGAGAAAGGCCCGGCCAGTCATCTGGCCGGGCCTTTTTTTGTGCGCGGCCGGGCGGCCTGATACCGCCCGGCTCTTTCTCTACTCCCTTTTCCCTCTACTCCAGGTTCTCCGGAAAACGCTGAATATCGGCCTCGGACTCCAGCCACGCCAGATAGGCACGCATCTCGGCACCGCCGTAGGCGTTGCGCAGCTGGTCGCGGGCCTGCTGGCGCAGAGCCGGGTCCTCCTGCGTGCCCCCGGCCTGCACCGCCTCCAGGGCCACCACGGCAAAGTCACCGCCGGACAGCGTCAGGCCCGACAGCCGCGGCCCGTCCTCTCCGGGTGCGGCCAGACGGAACACCGGTGCCACCAGGCCGTCCGGCACGTCACCGTCGCGGGTATCCCGGCGCAGCTCGCGCGAGCGCGTCCAGCTGCCCTCGTCTTCGATGGCAGCCGCCCAGTCCTCGGCCTCGCGCAGGTCTTCCAGCAGGGCCTCGCCGGCTTCGCGCGCCGCCTCGGCGGCCGCTTCGGCCTGCAGCCGGGCCCGAATCTCGTCCTCGACCTCGGCCAGCGGACGCAGCTCCGCCTCTTCCCGTTCGGCCACGCGCAGCACGATCGTCGAGCCATCATCAAGATCCAGGGCATCGCTGTTCTCTCCGCGCTCGCGCACCCGCTCGCCAAAGGCCGCATCGCGCACGGAACGCGAGTCCGCGATGCCGCTGCCCGAGTCGCGGGTGAACCAGTCGGTCGTGCGGATCTCCAGCCCGGTCGCCTCGGCCGCGGGCTCCAGACTTTCCGGGAACTCGACGCTCAGCGACATCAGGTCGTCCAGCGCATCGATCTGCATCTGCTCGGCACGCCGGTCACGCAGGTCGGATTCCACGTCGTCACGCACCTGCTCCAGCGGCTGTGCGCGGGCATCCTCGATCGCAGTCACCTGGATGATGTACCAGCCCTGATCGGTCCGCACCGGCTGGCTCACCATCCCCTCGGGCAGACTGAAGATCACCGTCTCCAGGGTCGACGATCCCAGATCCCCGCGGGCCAGCTCACCCATGCGCCCGCCCCGCGGCGCGCTCAGGGAATCCTCGGAGTATTCCTCGGCCAGCTCCGCAAAATCTTCGCCGTCCTCGATCCGCTGATGCAGCTCGCCAATCCGTGCCTCGGCGTCGTCCTCGTCCGCCAGGCGGATGACCCGGACATCGCGCAGTTCCGGTTCCTCGTAACGCGACCGGTTGGCGCGGTAGTGCTCCACGATGTCTTCCTCGCTCAGCTCGACGGCCTCTTCCAGCGATGCCGGGTCGAGCTGAAGGTACTCCACCCGCAGACGCTCTGCGGTCGTGAACTCCTCCGGATTCGCTTCGTAGTAGGCCTGAACGGCGTCCTCGTCCACCACGCCGGGGCGATCGAAATCCTCCGCCGCGAACACCCGCCAGCTCACCGTCCGCACCTGATTGCGCAGCGCGGCGTACTCGTCCACCAGGCCTTCGTCGAAGCGACCCGACTCGCGGATGCCCGTCTGGATCTGCGACATCACCAGCGAGCGACCGATGTCATCCTCGAAATCCGCGGGACTGATGCGCTGGGCCGACAACAGCTGGGAATAGCGCTCGGGACTGAACTGTCCGCCCTCCTGAAACACCGGCATCGCGCGGATCTCGCGCCGCACGGATTCGCTGGCGGCGGTAAACCCGAGATCATCGGCCGCCTGACGCAACAGGGTCTCGCGAATCAGGCTCTCCAGCGCCTGCAGCCGAATCCCCTCGTCGTCGAATTCGTCCGGGATCTCGCCGCCGAACATGCGGCGGAGTTCATCCCGCTGGGCACGCGCCTCCTGATGCACGGACCGGGTATCGATGTCCACGCCGTTGACCTCGGCAGCCACGATGTCGCCGGCTCCGCCGAAGTATTCGCCCACGCCCCACAGGGCGAAGGGGACCGCGATCAGGCCGATGATTACGTAGGCGAGCCAGCCGGTCGCCCGATCTCGAATTGCTTGCAGCATGCTGGTTTTGTCCGTTCGGGTTCAGCAGGGAAAACAGATCAATGGTAGCAGGCGCGCCCTCCGCCGTCTGTCGGACACACCAACAAAAAAGGCGCCCCGGAGGGCGCCTTTCGAAATATGGCGGAGCGGACGGGACTCGAACCCGCGACCCCCGGCGTGACAGGCCGGTATTCTAACCAACTGAACTACCGCTCCGTATTCTTTTCAGCGCAGCCGCATCGAGCAGGTCTGCGCCTGGTGGGTGCTGACGGATTCGAACCGCCGACATTCGCCTTGTAAGGGCGACGCTCTACCAACTGAGCTAAGCACCCGGTAAAGCTCTTTAGTTTACCCGATCCTTCAACGCTTTGCCAGCCTTGAAACCGGGCGTTTTCGACGCGGCGATCTGGATCGTCTCGCCGGTGCGCGGGTTGCGCCCGGTGCGCGCCTCACGTTCGCGGACGAGGAACGTCCCGAAGCCAACCAATGATACCTGATCACCCTTGGCAAGGGAATCCCCGATTACGCTGACCATGGCATCGACCACCTTGCCGGCCTGAGCCTTGGGAACATCGGCTTCCGCGGCGATCGCGTCGATCAATTCGGATTTATTCATGAAACGGTTCCTTATCGTTTTGGTGACTCGGGCGTGCAGCCGGCAGGGCCAAGCTTACAACAATCCGGGCCGATGCCGCCACGGCCTGTGCAGGGAACGGGAATGGGGTCGACAACCGGATCCGGACAATGCGATCAGGTTTATAGCAAGGCTGCGAAAAAGGTGTCAAACGCCGGTCGCCGCTCCCTGCGACCGGCTCGACAAAAGTCCTCGCCCCGGGCCCTCTCCCCCGGGTGTGTGGACGGATCAGTGATGCCGGACCCGGCCACGACCCCGCGAGGGTTTCTTCTTGTCGGAAACGACTTCCTCGGCGGGCGCCTCGCCCTCCGCCGACTCGCCGGTACGGGCTTCCGGCATCTCGGCCAGGGCGACTTCCAGAACCTCGTCGATCCAGCGCACCGGGCGAATATCCAGCTTCTGCTTGATGTTCTTCGGGATATCCACCAGATCCTTCTCGTTTTCCTCCGGGATCAGGACCGTACGGATACCCCCGCGATGCGCCGCCAGCAGTTTCTCCTTGAGCCCGCCAATCGGCAGGACCTGCCCGCGGAGCGTGATTTCCCCGGTCATGGCCACATCGGCACGGACCGGGATGTTCGTCAGCGCCGAAACAATGGCCGTGCACATGCCGATCCCGGCCGAAGGACCGTCCTTGGGTGTGGCGCCCTCGGGGACGTGGATGTGGAGGTCCTTGTTCTCGTGGAAGTTCTCTTCCAGGCCAAGGGCAGCGGCGCGCGACCGGACCACCGTGAGCGCGGCGTGGACCGACTCCTGCATCACGTCACCGAGCTTGCCGGTCTGCTGGGTCTTGCCCTTGCCGGGCACCACCGAGGACTCGATGGTCAGCAGTTCCCCGCCGACCTCGGTCCACGCCAGGCCGGTGACCTGGCCGACCCGGTCGGCCTCGTCGGCCTGGCCGAAGCGGTAGCGCCGCACGCCCAGGTATTTGTCCAGGGTCTTGGGCGTAACCGAAGTCATGCGGTCGGCGTCCTTGCCCTTCGACAGGGTGCGCTGCTTGACCACCTTGCGGCAGATCTTGGCGATCTCGCGCTCCAGCGCACGCACCCCGGCCTCGCGAGTGTAGTAGCGGACCACGTCGCGCACCGCCGCATCGGAGATGTTGATCTCGCCCTTCTTCAGACCGTTGGTCTTGATCTGCTTGGGGATCAGGTAGGTGTGCGCGATGTTGACCTTCTCGTCCTCGGTGTAGCCGGACAGGCGGATCACTTCCATGCGATCCAGCAGCGGCCCGGGGATGTGCATGCTGTTGGCCGTGGCCACGAACATCACGTCCGAGAGATCGAAATCGACCTCCAGGTAGTGGTCGCTGAAGGTGTGGTTCTGTTCCGGATCCAGCACCTCGAGCATCGCGGAGGCCGGATCCCCACGGAAATCCATGGCCATCTTGTCGATCTCGTCGAGCAGGAACAGCGGGTTGCGCACGCCGACCTTGGACAGGTTCTGGATGATCTTGCCCGGGAGCGACCCGATATAGGTGCGCCGGTGACCGCGAATCTCGGCCTCGTCACGCACCCCGCCCAGCGCCATGCGCATGAACTTGCGGTTGGTGGCCCGCGCGATGGACTGCCCCAGCGAGGTCTTGCCGACGCCGGGCGGCCCCACCAGACACAGGATCGGGCCCTTCAGCTTGCGCACGCGCGACTGCACCGCGAGGTATTCCAGGATGCGCTGCTTGACCTCTTCCAGCCCGTAGTGATCCTCGTTGAGGATCTTCTCGGCACGCTTGAGATCCTTGGAGACGCGGGTCTTCTTCTTCCACGGCAGCGACACCAGCCAGTCGATGTAGCTGCGCACGACCGTGGCCTCGGCGGACATCGGCGACATCATCTTGAGCTTGTTGAGCTCGGCGGTCGCCTTCTTCTTCGCCTCTTCGGACATCCCGGCGTTTTCGATCTTCTCCGCCAGGTCCTCCTGCTCGTTGGGTGCGTCTTCGAGGTCGCCCAGCTCCTTCTGAATGGCCTTCATCTGCTCATTCAGGTAGTACTCGCGCTGGGACTTCTCCATCTGCTGCTTCACGCGGCCGCGGATCTTCTTCTCGATCTGCAGCACGTCCATCTCGCCCTCGATCTTGGCGACCAGATGCTCCAGGCGCTCGCGCACGTTGGCGATCTCGAGGACCTGCTGCTTCTCCTCGAGTTTCAGCGACATGTGCGCGGCGATGGTGTCGGCCAGGCGCGAGGTGTCGTCGATCCCGGCCAGCGAGGTCAGGATCTCCGGCGGGACCTTCTTGTTCAGCTTGATGTACTGCTCGAACTGATTCAGCGCGGAGCGACCGAGGACCTCGAGTTCCTTGTCCTCGGTATCGAACTCCTCGTCGATCAGCTTGATGTCGGAGACGAAGTAGTCTTCTTCCTGCTCCGGATCCCCGGTGGTAGAGACATCCATCACGCGGGCACGCTGCGCGCCTTCCACCAGCACCTTGATGGTGCCGTCGGGCAGGCGCAGGAGCTGGAGGATGTTGCCGAGGGTCCCGATCTCGTGGAGATCCCCGGCGTCGGGCTCGTCCACCTCGGCGCTCTTCTGCGCGACCAGGAGGACCTGCTTGTTCTCTGCCATCGCCGAATCCAGCGCGCGAATCGATTTCTCGCGCCCGACGAACAGCGGAATGACCATGTGCGGATACACCACGACGTCGCGCAGCGGCAGCACCGCAACGCGCTTGACGGGCGATTCCACCTCGTTCTGGGAAGGACGGTCGTCGGTCATGTGGCCCCCTCAGGGCTGGGCGAATGTAGGGGGGAAATGGGGGCGACCCGCGCGCGTTTCAAGGGTCGCCCGGCCGATGTTTCCCGCTCAGGAGTCCGCGGCGGCCTGCCGGGTGTACGAGGTGTTGTCGTAGATCAGGTAGGGCTCGGCGTCCCCGCGGATCACCGCCTCGTCGATCACGACCTTGGTGACCCCCTCCATGGACGGCAGTTCGTACATCGTGTCCAGCAGGATGTTCTCCAGGATGGTCCGCAGGCCGCGGGCACCGGTCTTGCGCTCCAGCGCCTTCGCGGCGATCGCGTGCAGTGCATCGTCGCGGAACTCCAGCTCGACACCCTCCATCTCGAACAGCCGTGCATACTGCTTGATCAGCGCGTTCTTCGGCTGCGTGAGGATCGTGATCAGCGCATCCTCGTCGAGTTCGTCCAGGGTCGCCTGCACCGGCAGACGCCCGACGAATTCCGGGATCAGGCCGTAACGCACCAGATCGTCGGCCTCCAGCTGCTTCAGCCAGTGATCCGAGGAGGCGTCCTCGTCCTTGCTCGCCAGCGCCGCGGAAAAGCCGATGCCGGTCCCTTTCTCCGCCCGCTGCTGGATCACCTTGTCCAGCCCGGAGAAGGCACCACCGCAGATGAACAGGATGTTGCTGGTGTCGACGTTCAGGAATTCCTGCTGCGGATGCTTGCGTCCGCCCTGCGGCGGGATCGAGGCGGTCGTGCCCTCGATCAGCTTGAGCAGGGCCTGCTGCACGCCCTCGCCCGAGACGTCACGGGTGATCGAGGGGTTATCGGCCTTGCGCGATACCTTGTCGATCTCGTCGATGTAGACGATCCCGCTCTCCGCCTTCTCGACGTCGTAATCACACTTCTGCAGCAGCTTCTGGATGATGTTTTCGACGTCCTCGCCAACGTAGCCCGCCTCGGTCAGGGTGGTGGCGTCGGCGATGGTGAACGGGACGTTGAGCACCCGGGCCAGGGTCTCCGCCAGCAGGGTCTTGCCGGATCCGGTCGGACCGATCAGCAGGATGTTGGACTTTGACAGCTCCACTTCATCCTTGCCGGCCCGCGCCTCCATGCGCTTGTAATGGTTGTAGACGGCGACGGAGAGGATCTTCTTCGCGTCGTTCTGGCCGATCACGTAATCATCCAGGGTGTCCCGGATTTCACGGGGCCGCGGCAGCGAGGCATGCTCGGTCTGGCCGGCCTCCTGCATCTCCTCGCGGATGATGTCGTTGCACAGCTCAACGCACTCGTCGCAGATGAACACGGAAGGCCCCGCGATCAGCTTGCGCACCTCGTGCTGGCTTTTCCCGCAGAAGGAGCAGTACAGCAACTTGCCGTCCGCGGGAGGGTTCTTGTCGTCGCTCATCCGTTGCCCTCGATTGGATTGCAATTCCTTTCGAACATGCCCCGTTTCACCGGCCGGTGCAAACGAGCCAAGTGTTCGTGCGGTCTAGGCATCAGGATCCGGATTTCTCGCCGGCTTCCGCGCGGTCGGCCAGCACGTTGTCGACCAGGCCGTATTCCTGCGCCTCGGAGGCCGTCATGAACCGGTCACGGTCGGTGTCCTGCTCGATCTGTTCCACCGTCTGACCGGTGTGCTTCGCCAGCACGCGGTTGAGTTCTTCCTTGATCTTGAGGATCTCGCGGGCATGGATGTCGATGTCCGTCGCCTGACCCTGGAAGCCGCCAAGCGGCTGGTGGATCATCACGCGCGAATGCGGCAGGGCGTAGCGCTTGCCCTCGGCGCCGCCGGCCAGCAGCACGGCCCCCATGCTCGCCGCCTGGCCCACGCAAAGCGTGGACACCTGCGGCTTGATGAACTGCATGGTGTCGTAGATCGCCATGCCGGCGGTGACCGCACCACCCGGCGAATTGATGTAGAGGCTGATTTCCTTGTCCGGATTCTCGGATTCCAGGAACAGCATCTGCGCGACGATCACGTTGGCCATGTAGTCCTCGACCGGCCCCACGCAGAAGATCACCCGGTCCTTCAGCAGCCGGGAGTAGATGTCATAGGCGCGCTCGCCGCGGGCGGTCTGCTCGACCACCATCGGCACCAGGTTCAGGCCCTGGGTATGCTGCGCACCCTGATCGCCCATGTCGTGCGTCATTCGCTCGACTCCTTGTTCGGATTCATTACGTCCTGGAAGGTGGTGGGCTTGTCGGTAACATTGCCCTGTTCCACCACCCAGTCCACCACCTGGTCTTCCAGGACGATGGACTCCAGGTTCTGCATGGCCTGCGGCTGCGTGCGGTAGTACTGCTTGACCTCTTCGGGGTCTTCGTAGGTCGCGGCCATGTTGTCGAGCTCCTGCTCGACCCGCTCGCGATCCACTTCGAAACCCTTGTCGTCGATCAGATGCCGCAGCACCAGGCCCAGGCGCACCCGCCGTTTCGCCTCTTCCTCGAACAGGCTGTCCGGCAGCGGCTGCGTCTGCTCCGCCCCGCCGAAGCGCTTCTCGGCGTCTTCGCGCAGGCGATTGATTTCGGACTTCACCAGGGCATCCGGCAGGTCGAAGTCGTGGCGTTCCACCAGCGCATCCATGACCTGCTGCTTGATCTTGCTCTTCAGCGCCTGATTCAGCTCCCGCTCCATGTTGGACCGCACATCCTCGCGAAGTTTCTCCACCGAGCCGTCCTCGATGCCGAATTTCTCCGCGAAGGCCGCGTCGACCGCGGGCAGCCGGGCCTCTTCCACTGCCTTGACCGTGATATCGAAGGTCGCGGTCCGGCCCTTGAGGACCTCCGCCGGGTAATCCTCGGGGAAGGTGACCTCGATGGTCTTTTCCTCGCCCGTTTTCACGCCTTCGAGCTGGTTCTCGAACTCCGCCAGCAGCCGCCCGCTGCCGATCTCCACCTGAAAGTCCTCGGCCTGTCCGCCCTCGAAGGCCTCGCCGTCGAGCTTGCCGACGAAGTCCAGGGTGATGCGGTCGCCCGAGGCCGCTGCACGCTCGACCGCCTGCCATTCCTTGTGCTGTTCGCGCAGGGTATCGATCACGCGATCGATGTCCTCGTCACCGATTTCGGCCACCGGGCGTTCGATCTCGACCCCGGACAGGTCGGCGACCTCGATCTCCGGGAAGACCTGAAAGGACGCCTCGAACTCGATCGGCTGACCGTTTTCCACCGATTTCGGCTCGATGCTCGGGCTGCCGGCCGGTTCCAGCCCCTCCTGCTGCACCGCCTCGCGGTAACTCTCCTGCAGGACTTCGCTGAGGACCTCCTGGTATACCCCGGCCCCGTAGCGCTGACGCACCACCTTGAGCGGCACCTTGCCCGGGCGGAAGCCGTCGAGCCGGACCCGCTTGGCGAGGTTCTTCAGGCGGTTGTCGACCTCGGTGTCGACGCGTTCGGAGGGGACCTGGACGGTCATCTTGCGGTCCAGGTTGCCAGTGGCTTCAACGGAAACTTGCATGGAGGGCCTCGTCAAATGGTTCGGAAATCGTCGTGTCCGGGCGCGGGGCCGTCGTCTCGCGGCCGAACGGGGTTCCTGGTGCGAAAGGAGAGACTCGAACTCTCACGGGTGTTACCCCACTGGGACCTAAACCCAGCGCGTCTACCAGTTCCGCCACTTTCGCCGTTGGTTTCGTAACCCGACATTGTAGCGTGTATGCATGCCGGAAACACAAAAGGCCCGCTGAACGGGCCTTGTGCCGGTCCGGGACCGGGGAGATGGTGGGTCGTGTAGGATTCGAACCTACGACCAATGGATTAAAAGTCCACTGCTCTACCAACTGAGCTAACGACCCGTGTGATCTGCAACGGGGGCGTAGTGTACGGCCCCGTCGCCAAAACGCAAGGCGGGCCGCGATCGCGGCCCGCCCGGGCAGGAAGGTTCCCGCCCCGTCGGCGATCAGATCGCTTCGAGGCTGCGCAGCTTCGACGGCAGGAGCTTCATGTCCACCAGCGAGGTGACCAGCGCCTTGCCGAAGCTGGCTTCGTCTTCGTAGACCATCTTGTAGTACTGGATCTTCATGGTCAGGGCCGCGCCGAACACGATGAAGACAAAGGTCAGGAACCCGCCGATCGCCAGCGTGGAGACCCCGGTGATGGCCTGCCCCACGGTACAGCCCATCGCGAGGATGCCGCCCACGCCCATCAGGATGCCCCCGGCGAAGTGGTTCCAGAAATCGCGCAGGGACGAGAACCACTCAATGCGGAAGCTGCGCGACACCAGCGACCAGAAGAACGAGCCCAGAATCACGCCCGCCAGCGCCATCACGCCGAAATACAGGAAGCGGCTGTCGAAGCCTTCCTTCACGTAGGCCGCGCTCTGGCCCATCGGCGCGATGAAGGTGAAGGACTGGTTGTTCCAGAAACGCAGCTGGTCGGCCGGGCGCTCTTCACCGGGCTCGCCCAGGAAGTCCCAGTCGGCCAGATAGGCCGTCGGGGTGTAGGTGTCGCCCATCTCGTCGGCGATCTGCACGTTGCTGGTCAGCCACCAGGCACCGACCACCACCAGGCCGATCACCAGCCCGCCCAGGATGTTGTCGAAGCTCTTGCGGAAGTCCGCCGCCTTGAAGATCAGCGCCAGCAGCAGCACGCCGATGACCAGGCCCAGCACCAGACGCGCGGTGCCGTCGGCATCGCCCGCAACGATCGAGCCGAGATCCTGGCCGCCGGACAGCGTGATCGCGGTGGCGTCCATCCAGCCGAAGAGCAGCTGGTTGAGGGTCTCGCCGGTGCCGAACACGGACTGCGTGCTCAGCAGGAAGTAGGCGACGATGCCGATCAGGATCATCACCATCACCGACTTGATGTTGCCGCCGCCCACGCGCACCAGGGTCTTGTTACCGCAGCCCGAGCCGTAGGTCATGCCGATCCCGAACAGGAAACCGCCCAGCACGTGCCCGAGCCAGTTCAGGTTATCCATGCGGTAGGGAGGAAACGAACCTTCGGCGCTCAGCACGCCAAAGAATTCCAGGGTGCTCACGCCCAGCATGGCCACGGCGATGGCCAGCAGCCAGGAGCGCATGCGCCCGGTGTCACCCATGTTCACCCAGTCGGACACCGCCCCCATGGTGCAGAAGTTGGTCTTGTTGGCGACCGCCCCCATGATGAAGGCGAGGATGAACGTCCCGACCAGCACCGCCGTGGCGGCTGCGGAAAAGCTGGAGAATTCCATGCGTCAAACCCTCTTGATCAGTTGTCACTCGGGCTGCACGACCGACCGGAGCAGGGCATCCGGTTTCGCCGTTCAGGGCCGCGCAGCATACATCGACCACCAGACGAGATCGAGAGAGGTTTCATTCCGTGCTTCCCCGGGCGAGCCTTCCGGGCCCGGAGCCGGGGCTCATCCCGCGTAACGGGTGGGATCGGGGATCCCGGCCGCGGCGAAACCGTCGGCACGCAGCCGGCAGGAATCGCAGGTGCCACAGGCGCGCCCGTCCGCATCGGCCCGGTAACACGACACCGTCAGCGAATAGTCCACGCCCAGACGCGCCCCTTCGCGGATGATCTGCGCCTTGCTCAGATGCATCAGCGGGGCCTCCACCGACCATGGCGCGCCCTCCACACCGGTGGCCGTCGCGACGCACGCCAGCGACTGAAAGGCCTCGATGAACGCGGGGCGGCAGTCGGGATAGCCGGAGTAGTCGACCGCGTTGGCGCCCACCACCAGACGGTGGGCGCCCAGGGTCTCGGCAAACCCCAGTGCCAGCGACAGAAACATGGTGTTGCGCGCCGGCACGTAAGTCACCGGGATACCCTCGCCGCCGGCCTCGGGCACCTCGATGGCCGAGTCGGTCAGCGCGGAGCCACCAATGGCAGTCAGGTCGACATGCACCACGCGATGGTCGGCCACCCCGGCGGCCGCGGCCACACGCCGCGCCGCCTGCAGCTCGGTGGCGTGGCGCTGCCCGTAGTCCACCGACAGGGCGTGGCATTCCAGCCCCTGCTCCTGCGCCAGCGCCAGGCAGGTGGCCGAGTCCAGTCCGCCCGACAGCAGGACCACGGCGCGTTCATTCACCCCCGTGGCCATCAACGCCCCGGCTCGTCGCCCCACAGCCACTTGTGCAGCTGCACCTGAAAACGTACCGGCAGGCGTTCGGCCACGATCCAGTCGGCCAGCAGCCGTGGCTCCAGCTCGCCATGTACCGGGGAAAACAGGACTTCCACCGCCGGATCGAGGCCCATCCCGGGGAGGGCTTCACGGGCCCATTCGAAATCCGCCCGGTTGGCGAGCACGAACTTCAGCTGGTCGCCCTCCCCCAGATACGCGAGGTTTTCCGTCCGGTTACGCCCGGACTCGCAGGACGCGGGTGCCTTCCAGTCCATGACCAGCCCGGCGCGCGGATCCACGTCGCTCACGTCCATGGCACCGGAGGTCTCGATGGTGACCGCCAGGCCGGCATCGCACAGGCCCGTGATCAGGGCACGGCTGCCCGGCTGGGCCAGCGGCTCGCCCCCGGTGACGCACACGTGGCGCACCCCCTCGCCCGCCACCCGCTGCAGCACCGTGTCCACGTCGGTGGTCTCGCCGCCCTCGAAGGCGTATTCGGTGTCACACCAGCGACAGCGCAGCGGGCAGCCGGTCAGGCGCACGAACACCGTGGGCCAGCCCACCTGCGCCGCCTCGCCCTGCAGCGAAACGAACATCTCGCTCAGACGCAGCCGGGGTGCGCCCCCGGACGCGGAGGCCGGTGCCGTGGTGCGGCGCAGCGGTGCTTCCACGCTCACGAGCCGTCCATCCGCTGCAGGCGTTCGCGGGCAAGGCGATCCAGCGTGGTGCCGCCGTATTCCTCGCGCACCTGTTCCAGCGCCTCGCGCGCGGCCTCGAAATCCTCGAGCTCGTAATGCGAGTAACCGATCTTCAGCAGGGCATCGCCCTGCTTGTCACTCTCCGGAAACTGCTCACGCAACCGCTCGAAGTCTTCCAGCGCGGCCTCGAAATCGCCACTGGCATATTTGGCTTCGGCCAGCCAGTACCAGGCGTTGGCGGCAAAATCCCCGTCCGGGAACCGCTCGATGAACGCCTCCAGCTGCCGGATCGCCCCGGCATAATCCCCGTCCATCAGGACCGAGAAGGCCTCCTGGTAGGCCTCCTGCTCGCCCGCATCCGGCAGATCGAAATCCACCACTTCCTCTTGCGGCGCCTCGCCTTCGCGGGCGACACCGCCGGCCTCCAGCGTCGCCAGCCGCTCGTCCAGATGAGCAAACTGGTCGCGCTGGCGCTCTTCCAGGCGATCAAGGCGGTGATTCAGGGTATCCACTTCTCCGCGCAGATTGCGCAGATCCCGCTGCATCTCCTCGACGCCGCGCAGCATGTCCGCCAGCGCACTGGAATCCAGCCTGCGCTCGATGCGATCCAGCCGGCGGTCCAGCTCGCGCACCTGCGACTGCGTCGCCACGATGCCGTCTTCCTGCGCCAGCACCGGGGGCCCGGCCAGCAGCAGCGCCGGCAGCATCCCGGCCAGCAGGGCGCCCCGAAGAGCACCCTGCGGGAAACGCTGCCCGGCCCGCCGCCGAATCGCCTGCATGGGACGCGTATCCATCACCATCATCACTGCCGACGGTCGTATACCAGTTCCACGCGCCGGTTCTGCGCCCAGGCCTCTTCGGTCTGCTCGAAGGCCACCGGCATCTCCTCGCCGTAGCTGACGACCTCGATCTGCTCGTCCTCGGCCCCGTTGAGGTTCAGCACCCGACGCACGGACTGCGCACGACGCTCGCCCAGCCCCAGGTTGTACTCACGGGTACCCCGTTCGTCGGTATGCCCTTCCAGACGCAGCCGGGCACCGGGGTTGGCCGCGAGATACTCGGCATGCGCCTCCAGCATCTCCTCGTACTCGCGCTTCACCTCGTCACGGTCGAATTCGAAATACACCAGGCGCTCGGCCAGCAGGCTGTCCGGGTCATCCAGCGCCGCGGCGTCCAGGCGCCGGTCCTCGCCCAGCCCGCGTGCCTCGCGCTCGCGCCGCTCGCGGGCCTCCCGCTCGGCCTCGGCTTCGGCTTGTGCCGCCTCACGTGCCTCGCGCTCGGCCGGATCCTCGGCATCGCGCACCGGCTGGGCGCAGGCCGCCAGCGAGCCCACGACAAGGGCCAGAACGCCCCAGCGAATCAGGTGGTTCATCGTTCGTTTCCTCAGGGTGTTGTCAATCATCAAAGAATCCGGGCAGCCCCTCATTCGCCGAGTGGCGACCAGGCCGGTTCACGCACCTCGCCGTCCCGGCCCTCCAGCCGCTGGTGTACCCGGCCATCCCGGCTCACCGAGCCCAGGACGCCACGAGTGCCTTCGCTGATGGCGTACAGGATCATGCTGCCGTTGGGAGCAAAGCTTGGGGATTCGGCGTTACCGGAATCGGTCAGTCGCGTGACACGACGGTCGCCGAGATCCAGGCGGGCCAGACGGAAGCCGCCATCGCCCCCCTCCACATACACTACCGAATCACCGTCCGGGGACACCGTGACACCCGCCGCATATCCGCTCTCGAAGGTCAGCCGCCGTACATCCCCGCCGTCGGCGTCCATGCGGTAGATCTGCGGTGCCCCGGCACGGTCGGAGGTGAAATAGATGGTCCCGCCGTCCGGCGACCACGCCGGCTCGGTCTCGATCGCGGAGGACCGCGTCAGCTGCTCCAGGTCCCCGCTCTCCAGATCCAGCCGATAGATATTGGGACTGCCGTCGCGCGACAGGCTCAGCGCCAGGTAGCGTCCGTCCGGCGACCACGCCGGCGCGCTGTTGATTCCCCGGAACCGGGCCAGGCTCACCCGCTCGCCGCTGCGCACGTCGTGGCGGAAGACCTCGGACTGGCGGTTCTCGAACGACACATACACCAGTTCGTTGCCATCCGGCGACCAGGCCGGCGACATCACCGGATCCGACGAGCGGTACAGGGTGCGCGGATTCGCGCCGTCGGAGTCGGCGACCTGCAGCCGGAACTCGCGGCCGTCGCCGTCGCGCTGCACCTGCACGAAGGCGATGCGCGCACTGAACGCCCCCGGATCGCCGGTGATGGCCTCGAACACGAGATCCGACACCCGGTGCCCGCCGCGCCGCAGCATGTCGGCCGGCACCGGGATGCGCCAGCCGCCGAGGCGTTCCTCGGCAAGCACGTCGAACACATGGAAATCCACCACCACGCGATCGCCGTCCGGGCGCTTGCTGCCGACCACCACGTACTCGGCCCCGGCCGCAGCCCAGGGCTCCGGAATGAAATCCGCAGGCCCGGTGGCCCCCGAAGGCAGGTCCTCGCGCAGCACCTCGAACAGCCCGCTGCGGTGCAGGTTGTCCCCCAGGATCCCGCTCATGCGGGTCTCCGGTTCACCCTCTCCGCGCCACTCGAACGGTGCCACGGCTACCGGAATCGCCCCCGACACGCCCTCGGTCACCGTGACCTCCAGCACCGCGTGCGCCTGGGAGGCCCCCAGCATCAGGGCAATCCCGAGCAGGCCCGTCAGGGGCCGCAACATCTTTTTCATCATTGGTGCCTGCAATGCCATTGAAACCTCACCGTCACTGCGGTTCGAACTGGATCCGGACCCCGCGCGCCGCGGCGTCGGCATCCGGCGGCTCCGGCAGGGCACGCAGGCGCTCGATCGCCTCCTCCACGGACGCGCAGAAGGCCGGCCCCCCGGCGCAGCGCTCCACCTCGAAACTGATGATACGCCCGGTCTCGTTGACCCGCACGTGCACCGTCGCCCGGTCCGACGTGCTGACGTCCGCGGGTTCACGCCAGCGGCGCTGGACCACCGCGCTGGCCTGTGCCTGCCACTCCTCGATCGCCTCGCGGCGTTCGGCCGCCGCCCGCGCCGCCTCGCGCCGTTCCGCGGCCTCGGCCATGCGCTGCATCTCCTCTTCCATGCGTTCGCGCCGACGCTGCTCCTCGAGTTCCCGCTCGGCTTCGGCGCGCCGCTCGGCTTCCTCGCGTGCCCTGCGTTCGGCCTCCTCCTGCTCGCGGCGCTCCTGCTCTTCCCGTGCCCGACGCTCCGCTTCCTCGCGTTCGCGCCGTTCCTGTTCCGCGCGCTCGCGTTCCGCTTCCGCCTCGCGCCGCGCCTGCTCGGCGGCCTCGCGCTCACGCTCCAGACGTTCGGCTTCTTCCTGTGCCTGCCGCCGCGCCCGTTCCGCCTCTTCCAGTGCCTCGCGTCGGGCCTGCTCCTCGGCCTCGCGCCGGCGTTGTTCTTCCAGCCGCTGCTGTTCCTCGGCGCGGCGGCGTTCCTCTTCCTCGCGCAGGGCCTCGGCGATCGCCTCCTGCTCCGCGACTTCGCGTTCATGCTGGATGCGGTCGAAGGTCTCGGCATCCACCGCCTCGGCCTGAACCACTTCCACCTCGTCGCCGGTCGTGATCTCCAGGGGCTCCCCGGAACGGCTGTCCGGCGCAAGGTTGACGTTCAGCAACAGCGCCGCGAACAGCACGCCATGCAGCGCCAGCACCAGCAGCAGGGCAAACGGATGTTGTCGCAGCAGTTCGAACACGGCGGCCGGTTCAGTCGTCGCGCGGCGGTTCGGTGATCAGACCCACGCGGCCGCCCCCCGCCTGCTGCAGCGCGATCATCGCGTCGATCACCCGTCCGTAGTCCACGTTGCGGTCGCCGCGCACGTAGGTCTGCGTGCCCGGGTTCTCCTCGAGGAATGCGATGACGATCTCGGTCATCTCCTCGGGCGCCAGCGGTTCATTCACCCGCGGCCCCTGGTTGAGGCTCAGCGCGCCCGCGGCGTCCACCGTGACGACCAGCGGTTCGGCCGCCTCGGTCCCGTCATCCAGCGCCTCGGCCTGAGCCTCGGGCAGATCCACTTCCACCCCCTGCTGCAGCATGGGCGCGGTGATCATGAAGATGATCAGCAGCACCAGCATCACGTCGATGAACGGCACGACGTTGATCTGCGACATCGGCCGCCGGCTGCGACGCTGACTGCGGAGCGAGGTCTTCGCCATGGTTTATTCGCCGGTCGTGGCGACCGACGCCTCGCTTGCGCGCGGATGGGACTGGCGGTTGAGCAGGCCCGCGAACTCCTCGCTGAAGTTCTCCAGCCGCCCGGCAATACGATCCACGTCCCCGGAGAAGCGGTTATAGGCGATCACCGCCGGGATCGCCGCGAACAGCCCCAGCGCGGTGGCGATCAGGGCCTCGGCAATGCCCGGAGCAACCATCGCCAGGGTCGCCTGCTGCACCCCGGAGAGCCCGAGAAACGCATGCATGATGCCCCAGACGGTACCGAACAGGCCGATGTACGGGCTGGTCGACCCGACCGTGGCCAGGAACTGCAGATAGCGCTCCATGCCGTCCAGCTCGCGCGAGATCGCCACCCGCATCGCGCCCTGGGCCGGCTCGGCGGGCGGCATGCCGTGCTGGCGCGCACGCAGGAACTCCTTGAACCCGGAGGAGAACACATGCTCCATGGGGTTCAGGACGGTCTTGCGCCGCAACCCCTCGTAGAGATGGGACAGATCCGCGCCCGACCAGAAACGTTCCTCGAAATCGTCGGCCGCACGGTCCACGCCGCGCAGCGTGCGCGCCTTCACGATGATGGCCAGCCACGAAAACACCGAGGCCAGCACGAGGATGATCATCACCAGCTGGACCACCAGACTGGCGTCCATGATGAGCTGGTACATCGAAAAATCGACTTCCACGGATCTTCTCCCTCAGCCTGTTGCTTCGGTATCGGTTGCGATCGCCGCGTGCATCGCGCGGTAAACGGATTCCGGCACGGCGGCCGGCACGGCCCGCTCGGGATCGACGCAGGCAATCATGATCTCGCCGGTAACCAGCGGCTCGCCGTCGCGGCGCACTACCTGGTCGAACTCGACACTGGCGCGGCGCAGGCGACGCGGTTCGCAGGTCACTTCCAGTGCCTCGTTGAAACGCGCCGGCCGGCGCATGTCCAGACTGGCGCGGCGAACCGCGAACACCACGCCGCAGTCGGCCCTCAGACGGTCCTGTTCGAAGCCGAGTTCCCGCAGCCACTCGGTGCGCGCACGTTCCATGAATTTCAGATAATTGGCGTGATAGACCACGCCACCGGCATCGGTATCCTCGTAATAGACGCGCACCGGCCAGTGAAAATCCGTGGCTGCGGTCATGCACGCCCTCCGCCGGCCAGCAGGTCCCCGTCCCCGCCGGGCAGGTCGAACATCGCCAGCGTGCGCCGGGTCGCCTGGCGGCCGCGCGGGGTGCGCTGCAGGTAACCCTGCTGGATCAGGAACGGCTCGACCACGTCCTCCAGGGTCCCGCGATCCTCGTTGAGCGCGGTGGCCAGGCTCTCCACGCCCACCGGCCCGCCGTCGAACTTGTCCACCAGCACCTCCAGCAGGCGCCGGTCCTGGGCGTCCAGGCCGCCGGCGTCGATCGCCAGCAGATCCAGACCGTGCTCCGCAACCTCGGCGGTGATCACCCCGCTGGCGCGCACCTCGGCATAATCGCGCACCCGCCGCAGCAGGCGATTGGCCAGCCGCGGGGTGCCACGCCCGCGCCGCGCGATGGCCTCGGCCCCGGCGGCATCGATGCCCACGCCCAGCAGCCCGGCGGCCCGCTCGACAATATGCGCCAGGTCGGTGACGGAATAATGATTGAGGCGTTGCACGATGCCGAAACGGTCGCGCAGCGGCGCCGACAGCAGCCCCGCGCGGGTGGTGGCCCCGACCAGGGTGAATGGCGGCAGATCAACCTTGATGGAGCGCGCGGCCGGCCCTTCGCCGATCACGATATCCAGCTGCGAGTCCTCCAGCGCGGGGTACAGCACCTCTTCCACGACTGTAGGCAGGCGGTGGATCTCGTCGACGAACAGCACATCGCGCGGTTCCAGCGCAGTCAGGATGGCGGCCAGATCCCCGGCGCGTTCCAGTACCGGGCCGGAGGTCTGGCGCAAGCCCACCCCCAGTTCGTGGGCGACGATATGCGCCAGGGTGGTCTTGCCCAGTCCCGGCGGCCCGGCCACCAGGGTATGATCGAGTGCCTCGCCCCGGCCGCGGGCGGCATCGATGAACAGACCCAGCTGTTCCACGACCTGCGGCTGGCCGCTGTAGTCCGTCAGCCGTTTCGGCCGCAGACTCACCTCGGCGCCGGCGTCCTCGGACTGATGCTGCATGTCAACCAGGCGGGATTCCATGCGTCGCAGTATGCATCCTGCCGCGGACCATTTACAGGGCCCTGCGCTGTGGTTTTCCCGGAACCGGGGCGCCGTCACGCCACCGGGCTTTCATCCCTCAGGAACGCACGGTGGCACGCAGCGCGAGGCGCACCAGGGTCTCCACCGAGTCGGCCTGCTCGCGCACCGCGGCCACCATCTTCTCGGCGCTGGCCCGCGCATAGCCCAGGGCCTCCAGTGCGGCCAGGGCCTCGTCCTCCATCGACGGACCGGCACTGGCCGCGGCCGTACCGCCGCCCCCTTCCGGCACCGGCCCGCCGAAGCCCAGCTCGCCCAGCCGCTCGCCCAGCTCCAGGGCCACGCGTTCGGCGGTGCGCTTGCCGATGCCCGGGACCTTCGCCAGTCCAGTGGTGTCGCCCGAACGGATCAGCCCCGCCAGTTCGTCGCCGGCGTAGGTCGACAGCATCGCCAGCGCCAGACGCGCACCGATGCCGTTGACCCGGATCAGCCGGCGGAACAGGTCACGGTCGCGGCGATGATGAAAGCCGTACAGCTGATGCGCGTCCTCGCGCACCACCAGATGGGTGGCCAGCACCACGGTCTCGCCCGGGTCCGGCAACAGGGCCAGCGTGGACACCGGCACGTCCACCTCGTAGCCGACGCCGCCGACGTCCAGCAGCACGCCGCCGGGCTCGCGACTGATCAGGGTCCCCTCCAGACGCGCGATCATGTGCGGCCTCCGCCGATGGCGGCGGCCGGCTGCAGCCGCGCCTGGCTGGCGTCGGTATGCGCGTGGCACAGCGCCACGGCCAGGGCGTCGGCGGCATCGCTGGACGCCGGTTCGCCGAGAGAAAGGATCTGCTGCGTCATGTGCTGGACCTGCTCCTTGCCGGCACCACCGACCCCGACCACGGCCAGCTTGATCGCGCGCGGGGTGTATTCGTGGACGGGCAACCCCGCCCGGGTAGCGGCACAGATGGCCGCCCCGCGCGCCTGCCCGAGCTTGATCGCGGACTGCGCATTGCGTGCGACGAATACGCTCTCGATCGCGAGCACCTCGGGGGCCAGCTCGGCGATCACCTCCTCGATCCCCGCAAAGATCTCGCCGAGGCGCTCGGGGAACGCCTTCGCCCGCGGGCGCACCACGCCGTGCCCCAGCGAGCGCGACTGCCGCGACCCGGTTTCGATCACCGCGAAACCGGTCAGGCGCGAACCGGGATCAATGCCGAGGATGCGCACCGCTTCAGCCCCGCCGCCGAATCCGGAGCTCAACCATCGCCGCCCACCCCTTCGGGGAAGTTGGCGTTGGTGTAGACGTTCTGCACATCGTCCAGATCGTCCAGCATGTTCAGGAGCTTCAGCACCGTCTCGGCGGTTTCCTCGTCCAGCGGGGAAAGGGTCTCCGGACGCATCGTGACCTCCGAATTCTCCGGCTCCAGACCGTGATCCAGCAGGGCCTGACGCACGTCCTGATAGGCATCCGGGTCGGTGAGGACCTCGATGGAACCGTCATCGTCCACCAGCACGTCCTCGGCACCGCCCTCCAGTGCCGGCTCCATCACCGTCTCCTCGTCCAGACCCGGAGCAAAGCTGATCACGCCCTTCTTCTCGAACAGATAGGCCACCGAACCGTCGGTGCCGAGATTGCCGCCCATCTTGTTGAAGGCGTGGCGCACCTCCGACACCGTCCGATTGCGGTTGTCGGTCATGCAGTCGACCATGATCGCCGCACCGCCCGGGCCGTAGCCCTCGTAGCGCAGCTCCTCGTAGGCCTCGCCCTCGGTCTCCCCGGCGCCCCGCTTTGCCGCGCGCTCGATGGTGTCGCGGGTCATGTTGTTCTTCAGGGCATTGTCGAACGCCAGACGCAGACGCGGATTGGTCTCCGGGTCCGGCCCCCCGTGACGCGCGGCCACGGTGATCTCGCGGATCAGCTTGGTGAACAGCTTGCCGCGCTTCGCGTCCTGCGCGCTCTTGCGGTGCTTGATGTTCGCCCACTTGCTGTGACCGGCCATGGTGTTCCGCCTCCTCGTTGCCTGTGCTCAGGGAAACGCTGCTCAGTGTAACGGGGTTCAGAGGTCGAATTCCCCGTGCTCCAGGAAATGCGCGACGGCCCGCGCGACCGGATCGCTGAAGATCAGGCCCATGTGGGTGACCGGTGCCTGGAGATGCCGGGACACTTCCGGGCCCCGAGTCTCCTCCACCGCGACCAGGCCATCATGCGGTTCGGGCAGTTCGGTCAGCAGCGGTCCCGGAAAACGCCCGCGGGTCCCGGCGATCATCCCCACCTGGCGCCCGCGCAGCACCGGGCTGCCGCCCAGCAGACCGCGATCCAGCGCGCGCCCCAGCCACCAGCGCCCGGCCCGGTTGGCGGCCAGGCGCGCGGCCACCCGACTGCCGGCGAGCGGGGAACCCAGCATCACCACGCGCCCCGGCCGCTGCACCGGCGCCACCGCGAACAGGTGCCGCAGGATCACCCCGCCAAGACTGTGGCCGACCAGGTGCACCATGTCGTCCGGCAGGGTCTCCAGCCAGGCCGCCAGGGCGCGCGCGACTTCCTCGGGGCTGGCCCGGCGCGACGGATAGCGAAACGCCCGCACCCGGTAACCCGCCGCATGCAGACGCCGCCGCAGCAGCACCATCTCCGCCCCGGTCATGTGCCAGCCATGCAGGGTCACCACCGTGGTCCGCATGGCCGTCATCGCCGCGCTGCCCCGGCTCTATTGCGCGCCGTCGCCGGCAACCCCGGCCCGCAGGCGGATCCCCAGTTCGCGCAGCGGCTTCTCGCCCACCGGCGCCGGGGCGTCGGTCAGCAGACAGGCCGCGGTCTGGGTCTTGGGGAACGCCATCACGTCGCGGATCGAGTGGGCGCCGCTCATCAGCATCACCAGGCGATCCAGACCGAAGGCGAGGCCGCCATGCGGCGGGGCGCCGAAGTTCAGCGCATCCAGCAGGAAGCCGAACTTCTCGCGTGCCTCTTCCTCGCCGATGCCCAGCGCCTCGAACGCGGCCTGCTGCATCTGCGGGTTGTGGATACGGATGGAGCCACCGCCGACCTCGGTGCCGTTGAGCACCATGTCGTAGGCCCGCGACATGGCCTCGCGCGGGTTCTCGCGCAGGGCGTCGGGGCTGTCGGTGGCCGGGGCGGTAAACGGGTGATGCAGGGCATACAGGCGCTTGTCGTCCGGGTCCCACTCGAACATCGGGAAATCCACCACCCACAGCGGGCGCCAGCCGGGCTCGACCAGGCCGCGATCATGGCCGACCTGCACGCGCAGCGCACCCAGCGCCTCGTTCACCACGTCGGCGCGGTCCGCGCCGAAGAAGATCAGGTCACCGGCGGCCGCGTCAGTGCGCGCGAGGATCTCGCGGATCACGTCCTCGGGCAGGAACTTGAGGATCGGCGACTGCAGCCCGTTCGCAGGATCGGCGGGGTCGTTGACCTTGATGTACGCAAGACCCTTCGCCCCGTAGCGCCCGACGAACTCGGTGTAGCCGTCGATCTCCTTGCGGGTCAGCTCCGCGCCGCCCGGCACGCGCAGGGCGGCCACCCGCCCTTCGGGGTCGTTCGCCGGCGCGTTGAAGACCTTGAATTCCACCGCCTGCATCACCTCGGTCAGCTCGGTGAACTCCAGCGGGATGCGCAGATCCGGCTTGTCGGAGCCGAAGCGGGTCATCGCCTCGGCGTGGCTCATGCGCGGGAACGGGTCGTCCAGCTCGATGCCCATGACCTCGCGGAACAGATGGCGCATCAGCTCCTCGGTCACGCCCATCACGTCGGCCTCGTCGACGAACGCCATCTCCATGTCCAGCTGGGTGAACTCCGGCTGGCGGTCGGCACGCAGGTCCTCGTCGCGGAAGCAGCGGGTGATCTGGTAGTAGCGGTCCATGCCGGACATCATCAGCAGCTGCTTGAACAGCTGCGGCGACTGCGGCAGGGCGAAGAAGCTGCCCGCGTGGGTGCGCGACGGCACCAGATAGTCGCGCGCGCCCTCGGGGGTCGCGCGGGTCAGCATCGGGGTCTCGATGTCGAGAAACTCGCGCTCCTCGAGGAACCGGCGCATCGCCGCGGTGACCTGCCCGCGCAGGCGCAGGCGCTCCTGCATCACCGGCCGGCGCAGATCCATGTAGCGATAGCGCAGGCGGGTATCCTCGCCCACGTCCTCGTCGTCCAGCGGGAACGGCGGCGTCTTCGCCGCGTTCAGCACCTCCAGCTCCAGCCCGAGGATCTCCACCGCGCCGGTGGTCAGCTCGGGGTTTTCGGTGCCTTCCGGGCGCCGGCGCACGCGTCCGGTCATGCGGATCACGTATTCACTGCGCAGCTGCTCGGCGCGCGCAAAGACCTCGGCCCGGTCGGGATCGAACACCACCTGCACCAGTCCAGCGTGATCACGCAGATCGACGAAGATCACGCCGCCATGGTCGCGGCGGCGGTTGACCCAGCCACACAGGGTCACTTCGGAATCGAGGTCGCGTTCGGTGACCTGCCCACAGAGATGCGTTCGCATTGCGCCGTTCCAGCTGCCGGGCGCGGCATGCCGGTGATGGCGGCCGCGCGGGTTGATCGGGGAAAACGGGCGCGTCACGCCCGTCAAAGGGCCGGAAATGTTACGGCCTGCCCCCGTCCCGCGCAACCGGAAGCGGCGCGTTGCCGGGGCTGTCCGCGGCGGGCGTGACCACCCCCAGCGACATCACGAACTTGAGCCCGTCCTCCACCGACATGTCCAGCTCGGTGACCTCGGTGCGCGGGGTCAGCAGGACGAAGCCGGAGGTCGGGTTGGGGGCGGTGGGCACGAACACCGTCACCATGTCCTCGCCGGTGCGTTCGCGGGTCTCCGGAGTGGCGGTACCGGTCAGAAACGCGATGGACCAGGTCCCCCGACGGGGATACTCGATCATCACCACCTTGCGAAACGACTCCCCGCCGTTGGTGAAGACCGTCTCGGTAACCTGTTTCACCGCGCCATAGATGGTGCTCACCAGCGGGATGCGCCGCACCACCGCCTCGCCCAGGTGCACCAGACGGCGGCCAACGATGTTGGCCACGATCATCCCGGTCACCAGCACGATCGCCACCGCGATCACCACCCCGGCCCCCGGCAGGTCGAAGCCCAGCCAGGCCTCCGGGCGCCACTCCTCCGGAAGGATCAGAAGGCTGTAGTCCAGGAGGTCCACCAGCAGCTTGATGATGTAGCCGGTCACCACCAGTGGCAGCCAGACCAGCAGCCCCGCGATCACGTAACGCCGGAGCGCGGCCAGCATCGGACTCAGCCTCCGGTCGTGGCGGCGCTGCCCCCGCCATCACCGCCGCCGGAACCCCCGGAGCCGCCACTGTCACCGGCGGAACCGCCGCCCTCCTTCAGGTTGCGCTGGCCGCCCTGTTTGAAATCGGTCTCGTACCAGCCACCCCCGGCCAGGCGGAACCCGGCGGCCGAGACCTGCTTGGTCAGCGCCTCGGCACCGCACTGCGGGCAGGTGGTGGCGGGCGGATCCGAAATCTTCTGCAGAATCTCGGAGACCTGGTGGCATTGCTGGCAGGCGTATTCGTAGATCGGCATGAGGATATTCTCCCGGAGTCCGTGGATCGATCAGTATGGATTGCCCGTATTATGCGGGCACCGGCCCGGAATAAAAGGACTCGCGCCGATTGCTTCGCGCGCCCGGAGATCCGATCATGCGGCGATCCCGAAAAAATGCCGAGCCCACGCCCAAAAGCGAGAGACGAGATGGCCGACAAGATCGTGATCATGCTGCTGAACCTGGACCTGGAACGCCCCGGCACCCTGGGCGCGCCGTTCTTCCAGGCCACGGTGGCCGCCGCCATGGATCTGGAAGTGGAGATCTACTTCGCCGCGAGCACCACACGCCTGCTGCGCCGGGGCGTAGCCGAACAGATGTACCCGGGCGAAGCGCAGGAAAAATCGGTCTACAGTTTCATGCAGGATGCCCATGAGGCCGGTGCGCGTTTCTACGCCTGCGCCGGCGCGATGGACGAAAACGGCCTGACGCTGGACAACGCGGTGCCCGAACTCGACGGCATGCGCGGCGGCGGGGCCTTCATCGGCGAGGTCGTCGAGGACGGCGTCGCCACCCTGACCTACTGACCGGCCCCCGGAGGTCCGCGTGAGTTCCGCCGAAGACGATGCCCGCGCCGTCCTGATCACCGGCTGCTCCTCCGGGATCGGGGCCCACGCCGCCCGCGCCCTGCGCGACCGCGGCTACCGGGTATTCGCCACGGCGCGCGCCGCCGAAGACGTCTCGCGCCTGAAGAAGGAGGGCTTCGAGGCCCTGCAGCTGGACCTCAACGACTCCGCCAGCATCCGCAGTGCGGCGCACGAGGTGCTGCACCGCACCGGCGGGAAGCTCTACGGCCTGTTCAACAATGGCGCCTACGGCCAGCCGGGGGCGGTGGAAGACCTCTCGCGCGCCGCCCTGCGCGCCCAGCTGGAGACCAACGTGCTGGGCTGGCTGGAGCTCACCAATCTGGTCATCCCGGCGATGCGCCGCGCCGGCGAGGGGCGCATCATCCAGAACTCGTCGGTGCTGGGCTTCGCCCCGCTGCGCCTGCGCGGGGCCTACGTCACCTCCAAGTTCGCGCTGGAAGGGATGTCCGACACCCTGCGCCAGGAACTCCACGGCAGCGGGATCCGCGTGGTCCTGATCCAGCCCGGGCCGATCCGCTCGGAATTCCGCGCCAACGCGCTGAAGGCCTTCCGCCACCACATCCACCGCGCCCACAGCCCCTGGGCCCGCACCTACGAGGCGGCCGAGGCGCGCATGGCCAACGCGGGGGCCGACGCCCCGTTCACCCTCGGGCCCGAGGCGGTCACGCGCTGCGTGATCCATGCCCTGGAGGCGCGGCGGCCGAAGCTGCGCTACCGCGTGACCTTCCCCACGCATCTGTTCGCCTTCCTCAAGGCGATCCTGCCGGCGCGCTGGATGGACGCCTTCCTGCGCCTGGTCTCGCGCGGCGAGAACCGCTGACGGTCGCGGCCCCCGGCGCATGAACGCGATCTTTCTTGCGCTGGTCGTCATCGCCTTCGCCACCGCGGCGCTGCGCGAGCTGCGCTCCACCGATCCCGACGAACGTCCGATGGCCGAACTCTCCGAGGGCGCGGTGGAGGCGGCCGGGGCCGCGGTCGAGCTGGCGCTGGGGCTGGTCGGGGTGATGGCCCTGTTCCTCGGCCTGATGAAGATCGCCGAGGCCGGCGGCCTGCTGACCGTCCTCGCCCGTCTGCTGCGGCCGCTGATGGTGCGCCTGTTCCCGGACGTCCCGCCGGAACACCCGGCGATGGGCGCGATGATCCTGAACTTCTCCGCCAACATCCTGGGCCTGGGCAATGCCGCCACGCCCTTCGGCATCCGCGCGATGCAGGAACTGGAGAAGCTCAACCCCCACCCGGGCACCGCCACCAACGCGATGGCGCTGTTCCTGGCGATCAACACCTCCAGCATCACCCTGCTGCCCACCGGGGTGATCGCGCTGCGTGCCTCGCTGGGCTCGGAGGATCCGGCCGCCATCCTGCCGACCACGCTGTTCGCGACGCTGTTCGCCACGGTCGCCGGAATCACCAGCGCGCTGGTCCTGCAACGCTGGTTCCGCCCCCCGGCGGCCACCCGCGAGATCCCGCCCGGCGGCCTTGACGACCCCGATGCGGAAACCAACCCCACCGGGGACCGGCGCTCCGATGCCGACCGGGACACGGAGCCGGGCGAGCAGCCCCAGCCGATGAACATCGAGGTCCCGGCCGAGGGCTACCCCGCCTGGGTCTCGCTCCTGGTCCTGCTGGGGGTGCTGGCGATCATCCCGCTGACCATCATCTACGGCCAGGCCATCGCCCCGTGGATCATCCCGGGACTGGTGGTCGGCTTTCTCACCTATGGCGTGCTGCGCGGGGTGCCGGTATACGAGGTCTTCGTCGAGGGGGCAAAGGAGGGCTTCAACGTGGCCCTGCGGATCATCCCCTATCTGGTGGCGATCCTGGTCGCGGTGGGCATGCTGCGCGAGAGCGGCGCGCTGGGGATGTTCGTCGGGCTGGTCGGGCCGTGGACCACGCCCTTCGGGCTGCCCGCCGAGGCCCTGCCGATGGCGCTGCTGCGGCCACTGTCCGGATCCGGGGCCTACGGGATCATGGCCGGGATCATGCAGGACCCCGCCACCGGGCCGGATACCCACGTCGGCATGCTGGTGTCCACCCTGCAGGGTTCCACCGAGACCACCTTCTACGTGCTCGCGGTCTATTTCGGCGCGATCGGGGTCAAACGGGTCCGCCACACCCTGGCGGCCGCGCTGAGCGCCGACGCGGTGGCGGTGGTCGCCGCGGTCGCGATCGTCGCCTGGCTCTACCTCTGACCCGCGTCGCGGGCGAACGCGCGCACCCGCTCCCGCAGCCCTGCCGGATCCACCGGCTTGGTGATGACCTCGGCGAAACCGGCCGCCAGCGCCCGCTCGCGCGTCGGGTCGGTGGCATCGGCGGTCACCGCCAGCACCGGGACGGCGGCCAGCAGATCGTCGGCCCGCAACGCGCGCAGCACCTGATAACCGTCCATGCCGGGCATCGCCAGATCCAGCAGAATCAGGTCCGGCGCCAGCCGTGCCGCCTCCTCCAGGCCCTTCAGGGGGGTCTCGGCCACCACCGTTTCCAGGTCCGGCTCCGACCCCAGGACCTCTTCCATCAGGCGCAGGTTGGCCGGCTGATCATCGATGCACAGCACCGTGCGCGGCGTGCCGGACGCCGGCAGTTCCGATGCGCCGGTCGCGGCCGGGTGACCGGGCCCGCCCGCGGGTGCTGCCCCGGGATCGCTGTCCGCGGCCAGCGGCAGTTCGAACCAGAAGCAGGAACCCTCGCCCGGCGTACTCGTCACGCCCAGCCGGCCGTCCATCATCTCCACCAGGTGCCGGGTGATGGTGAGTCCCACCCCGCTGCCCTCCACCCCGCTGGCGTCCGCCTCCAGTCGGTCGAAGGGCTGGAACAGCCGTTCCTGCTGCTCGGCAGTCAGTCCGGGGCCGGTGTCGTGCACCTCCAGCTGCAGCCCCTGTTGCCCCGGGGCGCCCAGCAGCGTCACCCGCCCGCCTTCGCGGTTGTACTTGATGGCGTTGGACAAAAGATTCAGCAGGACCTGTTTCAGCCGGGTACGGTCGGCCTGCACGCGGGGGGCATCCGCGGTGGCCGCCCGCGCGCCTTCCAGGCGAACCTCGCGCTCCTGTGCCAGCGGCCGCAGCAGCGACAGGCACTCGTCCACCACGTCCGCCACGTCCACCGGTTCCGGCATCACCTGCAGCCGCCCCGATTCGATGCGCGCGAGGTCCAGGATCTCGTTGATCAGCTCCAGCAGGTGGCGACCGGCGCGGGCGATCTCGTCCAGCTGACTCTGCTGGCGCTCGCCCAGCGACGTGTCGCGCTGCAACAGCTGGGCAAAGCCCAGGATGGCGTTCATCGGCGTGCGCAGCTCGTGGCTCATGTTGGACAGGAAGTCGGACTTCGCCCGGCTCGCCTGCTCGGCCTCCTCGCGGGCCCGCTGCAGCTCGGCGCGCCGCTGCAGCTCCGCGGTAAAATCGCCAAAGATGTTGAAGATGTACTGCGGTTCGCCGCGGCGGTCACGCACCACACCGATCGTACTGCTGGACATGAATACCGCGCCGTTACGGCAGCGGATCGGCAGCTGACCGGTCCAGGCCCCGCCGGCCTCGCGGATTTCGTCGATCTCGCGCGCCGACTGTTCCGCCTCCTCCGGGATCAGTTCGTGATAGAACCGGCCCGCCAGCTCGGTCTCCTCGAAGCCGGTCATCTCCAGCACCGCAGGGTTGTTGTACACCATGCGGCCCTCCCGATCGGCGACCGAGATCGCCTGTTCGGAGGCCTCGAAGATGCGCCGGAACAGCGACAGTTCTTCCTGGGCCTGCTGCAGCTCGGTGACATCCTGAACGGTCCCGGTCAGCCGGCCGTTCTGTTCCCGGCCCCCGGTGCTTTCGCCATGGGCGATCAGATGCAGGTGCCGCAGTTCGCCGTCATCGCGCCGGATGCGCAGAAACACCTCGCCCCGCCCCTCGGTGAGCACCCCGGCATATTCGCGGTCGAGCCGCTCGCGATCTTCGGGGTGCACGAACGCACGAAAGCCCTCCATGCTTACCGGGGCGTCGCCCGGGGACAGGGCGAAGATCTCGTAGACCACGTCGGACCACCACAGCGCTCCGGTCACCGGATCGTGTTCCCAGTGCCCCACGCGCGCCAGGCGCTGGGCTTCACGCAGTCGCGTGGTCTGTCGGGTCAGGGCCAGCTCGGACTGCTTGCGCTTGGTGATGTCCTGCGACACACCCAGCATGTGCAGCACGCCGCCACTGGCGTCGCGCTCGACGTCACCGCGCTGCAGCAGCCAGCGGACCGTGCCATCCGGCCAGACCACCCGGTGCTCCAGTTCGAGATAGGACCCGCGACGCAGGGAACTGCGGATGGCGTTTTCCACCCGCTCGCGATCCTCCGGGTGCACCGCACCGAGAAAGTTTTCCACCGTGGGCTCGAGCTCTCCGTGAGAGTGGCCCAGCAGGGGCGCGATACGCTCGGACCACTGCAGCTCCTCGCGTCCCGGCGTCCATTCCCAGGTCCCCATGTTGGCGAAGCGCTGGCTGCTGCGCAGGCGATGCTCCTGGCGCTTCACCGTGGTGATGTCGGTGCGGATCGACACGTACTGATACGGCAGGCCGTCGCCGTCCAGATAGGGAACGATGGTGGTCTCGACCCAGTACAGCGAGCCGTCCCGCGCGCGGTTGCAGAGTTCGCCCTGCCAGACGCGACCCGCGGCAATGGTCTCCCAGAGCTCCTCGTAGAAAGCCGGGGCGTGCATTCCGGATTTCAGCAGGCGATGGTTGCGCCCCAGCAGATCGGATACGTTATAGCCGCTGACCCGCGCGAACCGCTCGTTGGCATAGATGATGTCGCCAGCCACGTCGGTGATGCTCACCAGCGCGTGCTCGTCGACCGCCAGGTGTTCCCGCTCGCGCTCGTACAGCGCCTGGCGATAAGCACGCGTCACCCCGTCCATCTGCCGCTGCTGGCGGGCACGCGCCACCACCGTATCCGCCAGGCGGCGCGGTTCCACCGGTTTGAGGAACACCCCGCTCGCCCCGGGGTGCAGGGCCATCAGCTCGTTCACCCGCCCGGGGTCGGCGGTCAGGACCAGCATGGGGATGGAGGAACCGTTGTCGCGGGTGCGCAGCAGGGCCGCGAACTCCTCGGCACTGCACCCCCCTTCGTCCAGATCCAGCACCAGGACCTCGACCTCGCCGCCGTGGAGGCGGACCAGCGCGGCATCGGGGTCCGGCTGGACCTCCACCGTCAGTCCGGCCTCCCGCAGGCCCGCCGCCAGGGTGTCGTCGGCGGCCTCGGGGCGGGCACTTGCCAGGAGCACCCGATACCCCGTCTCCGCGACGACCCCGCCGATCTGCACCAGCTGTTCCAGCAGGGTATCGTCCGCCAGCGGGTAATCGAGGCAGCGGGCCGCGCCCTCGCGCACGGCCTGCAGGCGCGCCCCGGGGCTCCAGGAGCGCGCCACCACCAGGGTCGGCAGAAACCCGCGCCCCGGCTCCTGCAGTCGCGCGAGCACCGCGGACTCCGGGGCCACCTCGCCGACGCAGACCACCCGCGCGGTGACCCCGCCGGCGCCCGCCGCGTCCGGTTCGGCGCCGCTCAGCACGACCGCGAAGCCGTGATCACGCAGCATGCCCGCCACCGCCTCGCCGACTTCCGGGTCCTCCGCGACCACCTGCACCCGGCCGCCACCCGCATCCGCCGACACCTGCGGCTGGAGCCGGGTCTCCGGCACCCCCTGTTCCTGACGCGCCCAGGCCTCCGCGGCGGCCTCCAGGCGCGCAAGGCCCAGACGCAGCAGTTCGCGATCGGCGGTATTCGGACGGGCCCGCAGCCCGGCCAGGGTGGCCTGTAGTGACTCGGCCAGGCGCAGGATCTCCTGCACCCCGTGAGTCCGGGCCACGCGGGCCAGGGAGCTGACCTCGCGATACAGCCGATCCACGCAGTCCCCGGAGCATTCACCCTGATCGAGCTCGCCCGCGGCGTCGCGCAGGCGTGCGAGGCGCGCGCTCAGAAAGGCCGGAAAAGCGGACCGCGAAGTCCCGTCGGATACGGTGTCCGAACCCCCGATACCGGCAGCCTGCTCCCCCGTCCGGGGGGCATCAGTTCGGCGGTCCACCGGGCGTTATGTCCTTGTCCTTCACGATGAAGTAGACCCCCGCCGCAGCGAGGACCATCCACAGGAACAGGGCCACCACGCCGATCCGCTCCCACAGCGGAACGAAGAAGAACAGCATCAGGGCCGCCAGCCCCAGCAGGATATTGCCGATGACGAAATTCGAGGGGCGGCCGCCGGACGGATCGGACATGACAGTCTCCTGCAGTGGCTTACTGCTTCTTGTACTGACTGAAATCGAACTGACCCGCGGTCATCTCGTCCCACAGATCGCTTTGCAGCACGGCGAGCAGCTTGAACAGCTTGCGCAGCTCCGGATCCTCCATGAAACTCTGATCGCTGCTGGCCTTCAGGGCCTCCACCAGGGTCGCGCACTGTTCACGACTGATCCCGGTGACATCCAGGCCCTCGTCTCCCATGTCCACATTCATCGAGCCACTCCGGTTCGTTCGGTCCCCCGATTGTATGCCGGTACCGTCGCCCGGCGAAAACGCCGGACTCCGGTCGTGCCATTGCCATGCGACAACGTGCCGGGGCCGCTACTCGCCCCCGCCTGTGTCATTGCGAGGAGCCGAAGGCGACGTGGCAATCGGTTGCTGCCCGCAGTGCACCGGGGCCGGGGGCCGCCATGGCGATTGCTTCGTCACTACGCTCCTCGCAATGACGGGGCCGGCTTACGCCGCCTGCTCGCGGATCTGGTCCACCCGGTTGCGTACGTACAGGTAGTACAGCACCGGGATGATCACCAGGGTCAGCACCGTGGACACGAACACCCCGAAGATCAGCGAGATCGCCAGCCCGGAGAAGATCGGGTCATCGAGGATGAACCCGGCGCCGACCATCGCCGCCAGCCCGGTCAGCACGATCGGCTTGGCCCGCACCGCACCGGCATGCACCACCGCCTCGATGGTATCCACCCCGCGGCGCAGCTCCTCGTTGATGAAATCCACCAGCAGGATCGAGTTGCGCACGATGATCCCCGCCAGCGCGATCATCCCGATCATGGAGGTCGCCGTGAACTTGGCGTCCATGAAGAACGCATCCACGAACGCGTGCCCCGGCATCACCCCGATCACCGTCAACGGGATCGGCGCCATGATGATCAGCGGCACCATGTACGAGCGGAACTGCGCGACCACCAGCAGGTAGATCAGGATCAGCCCCACCGAGTAGGCGATGCCCATGTCGCGGAAGGTCTCGTAGGTCACCTGCCATTCGCCGTCCCACTTCAGGCTGAAGTTGTACGGGTTGTCCGGCTGGCTGATGAACCGCTGCTCCAGCGGCTCGCCATGGACCATGGGCTGGTCGCGCAGGCCGAAGAACATGTCGAACATGCCGTACAGCGGGCTGTCCACTCCGCCCGCCAGATCGCCCTGCACGTAGACCACCGGGAGCAGGTTCTTGTGATGGATGGAGTGTTCGCGGCTCGAATCCACCACGTTCACGACCTCGGCCAGCGGGACCAGTTCGCCGCTCTGCGAGCGGACCCGCAGCCCGAGCACCGGATCCAGGCTGCCCTTCTCCGCACGATCGAACTCCAGACGCACCGGCACCGCATACTTGATGTTGGAGCCGTACAGATAGGTTACGTCCTCGCCGGACAGGGCGGTCTCGATCGCCTCGACCACCGCCCGCTGGGGCACGCCCAGATGCGCGGCGCGCTCGCGGTCCACCTGCAGGATCTTCTTCGGCCCCGGGTGTTCCACCGAGTCATCGATGTCGGTGAGGCCCTCGGTGTTCTCGAACACCTCGCGCACCTGTTTCGCAACCTCGATCTGGCCGTCGTAGTCCGGCCCGTAGATCTCGGCGACGATCGGCGACATCACCGGCGGTCCCGGCGGCACCTCGACCACCTTCACCGCCGCGCCGTCATGGCGCCCGGCGATGGCATTGATCTCGTCGCGCACCGACAGCGCGATGTCGTGGCTGCGTCGGTCGCGCTCGGAGGCATGCGTCAGGTTCACCTGGATGTCGCCGACATGGCTCCCCTCGCGCAGATAGTACTGCCGCACCAGGCCGTTGAAGTTGATGGGCGTGGCCGTGCCCGCGTAGGTCTGCACGTCGTGCACCTCGGGCACCGTCTTGAGGTAGTCGGCCATCTCGCCCAGCACCTGGCCGGTGCGTTCCAGACTGGTGCCCTCGGGCATGTCCAGCACCACCTGGAACTCCGACTTGTCATCGAACGGCAGCATCTTCAGCACCACCAGCTGGTAATAGGCCAGCGACACCGAGCCGACGATCAGCACCAGCGTGCCGATCCACAGCGCCATGCGGTTGATCTTCTTGCGCCCGCCGGTCCCGAGGAAGGGACGCAGCACGAAGTTGAACAGGCGCATCAGGCCATCGGAGGCCGCCTCGCCGGCCTCGTGTCCGCCGTGTCCGCCCCCGGCCTCGTGCTGTTCGGCCTGACGCCGCAGCACCTTGTAGGTCAGCCACGGAGTCACCACGTAGGCCACCGCCAGCGACAGGACCATCCCCATGGAGGCGTTGATCGGGATGGGACTCATGTAGGGCCCCATCAGCCCGGTGACGAAGGCCATGGGCAGCAGCGCCGCGATCACGGTAAAGGTCGCGAGGATGGTCGGGCCGCCCACCTCGTCCACCGCCAGCGGGATGGATTCGAGGAACTTGCGCCCGCCCTGGACCATGTGTCGGTGGATGTTCTCCACCACCACGATCGCGTCGTCCACCAGGATGCCGATGGCGAAGATCAGCGCGAACAGCGACACCCGGTTGAGGGTGAAACCCCAGGCCCAGGACGCGAACAGCGTCAGCGCGAGGGTAATGATGACCGCCACGCCGACGATGAACGCCTCGCGCCAGCCCAGCGCGATCCACACCAGGATGATCACCGACGCGGTTGCCAGCATCAGCTTCTGGATCAGCGTGGAGGCCTTGTCCTCGGCCGTCTCGCCGTAGTTGCGGGTGATCGAGACCTCGACCCCCTCGGGGATGTAGGTGCCCTGCAACTGGTCCAGGCGCTCGATCACCTGGTCGGCGATATCGGGGGCATTGGTGCCCGGCTGCTTGGCCACCGCCACGGTCACCGCCGGGTGACTCTGACCGATGTGCCCGCCGCCCTCGGCCGCGGCACCATGGGCGAAGCGTACGTGCTCGCTCGGATAGCCGGGGCCCTGTTCGACCTCGGCCACGTCTTCCAGATGCACCGGACGTCCGTCATGCATCCCCACCACCAGCCGCGCGAACGCCTCGGGCTCGGTGATGAAATCGCCGGCCTGGATCAGGATCTCCTCGTCGTCCTGATACAGATGCCCGGCATCGCGCGAGAAATTCGACACCGCCAGGGCCTCGCGCAGGTCGTCCACCGCGAGGTTGTGCGCCGCCAGCATCTCCGGCTGGAAGCGCACGTGGACCACGTGGTCGGGCCCGCCGACGGTGTAGATGTCGCGCGTGCCGGGCACCCGCTTGAGTTCCGATTCCAGCCCGTGGGCCACGCGCAGCAGGTCGTGTCCGCCACGTTCTTCGTCCTCGGTCCACAGGGTCACGTTGACGATGGGCACGTCATCGATGCCCATCGGCCGCACCATCGGCTCGCCGACCCCCAGATTCCGCGGCATCCAGTCATCGTTGGAGAAGACCTGGTTGTACAGCCGCACCAGCGCCGCGGTGCGGTCCTCGCCTACCTCGAACTGGATGGTTATATGCGCCATGTCCGGGCGCGAGGTGGAATAGATGTCGTCCACCCCCTCGATCTCGGACAGCACCTGCTCCGCGGGGGTCGACACCAGATGGGCGACCTCCTCGGCGCTGGCCCCGGGGAACGGGATGAACACGTCCGCCATGGTGACGTTGATCTGCGGCTCTTCCTCGCGCGGAGTCACCAGGATGGCGAACAGCCCCAGCAGCAGCCCCACCAGGGCCAGCAAAGGGGTGATCTGGGTGGTCAGGAAGGCCTTCGCAATGCGCCCGGAGATCCCCATGCGCTCCGGGGCCGCGTCCGTGCCGCCGCCGCTCATCGCGTCACCTGCTGGTGTTCCTTGAGATAGATCGCGGCATGCACCGGATCCAGCGCCACGCGTTCACCCTCGCGCAGGCCACCAAGGATCTCGATCATGCCGTCGTGCTCGCGCCCGGTGCGGACCTGACGGAAGCGCACCCGGCCCTCGTCGTCGATCACGTACACCGCGATCACCTCGGAGCGATAGGCCACGGCCTCCTGCGGCACCATCAGGCGCTCGACCTCGTCCAGCACGAAGCTCGTTTTCACGAACATGCCGGGAAACAGACCGCGGTTGTTCTCGTCCTCGGGCAGGTTCACGCGCACGCGGAAGGTGGCGCTCTGCGGATGTGCATAGGGGAACAGGGTCAGGCTCTCGGCAGCGATCCGTTCGCCGGAATCCAGCAGGACCTCGGCCTCGCGCCGATCCCGCACCCCGGGCATCAGACGCTGGGGCACGTCGACCTCGACCCGCAGGCGATCCAGGCTCAGCCCGGCCAGCAGCGGCGAACCCGGCGAGACCGATTCCCCGACCTCGACCATGCGCTCGGTCACGATCCCGGAATACGGCGCGTAGACCTCGGTGTAGCCGAGCTGTTCGCGGGCCTCGTCCACCCGCCCCTCGGCCGAGCGCAGGCGCGCACGGGCGGATTCCAGCTGCGCCTCGGCGCGCTCGAACTCGGAGCGCGACACCACGTCCTGTTCGAACACCTCGCGGATGCGTTCGAACTCGGAGCGCGCCTCGCGGAAACGTGCCCGCGCATCGGCGAGGTCACCCTCGGCCTGACTCAGGCGCGCCTGTTGCTGGACGTCGCTGATGCGCAGCAGGAGTTCGTCCTCTTCGACAAAGTCATCCACGTCCACGTAGATCTCGCGGATGCGGCCCGAGGTCTGGGCCGAGATGGTGGAGCGCTGGACCGCTTCGACGCGGCCATCCAGCAGACGCTCCTGCGGCAGGGTCAGACGCTCGGCCTCGACCGTCTCGAAGGGCAGGTCATCGGCCTGAGTCGCCAGCGGCAGAGCCAGCGCAAGCAGCGCGGCCCCGATGATCGGGAGTCGTGTCATGGTGTGGTCCCTTCCGGATATTCGGCCCTCTCCTGCCACCCTTCTTGCGGGGCGATCAGCCGTCACGGGGCCGTTCTTTAATATATTAGTTTTCCCTAATTTAACGGAGCCGGCCACGGGCGGGCAAATCCCCGACCGCAACCCCGGTAACTGCCCGGAGTATAGCTTTCCCCGTCGGTTTTGCAGCAAAGCCCTGCAACCCCCTGCACCGCGCCGCGTCTGTCCGTATCATGTCGGCACCCGCACGGGGACGTTCCCCGACCGCCGTTTCATTCCCGGGAGACCGCCATGCCACTGCTGCGTATCGAGACCAACGTTGCCCTGCCCGCCGATCCGGATGCCGTCACCGCCCGCCTGTCGACCGCGGTTGCCGAATGGCTGAACAAGCCCGAGGGCTACGTGATGGTCGCCCTTGGCCACAACGCCCACATGCGTTTCGGCGGCAGCACCGAGGCACTCGCCTACTGCGAACTCAAGAGCATCGGCCTGCCCGAGGGCCTGACCCGCGAGCTGTCACGCAAGCTGTGCGACACCCTGCAGGCCGAACTGGGCGTGGAGCCGGCACGCATCTACATCGAGTTCGCCGATGCCCCGCGCCATTTCTGGGGCACCAACGGCACCACGTTCTGATCCCGACTCCGTCCGCTCCACGACCACCGACCACAAGGCCCGAGCCCCATGCGCGTCTCGCAATTCCCGCTGAACACCCTGAAGGAAACCCCGGCCGACGCCGAGATCGTCTCCCACCAGCTGATGCTGCGCGCCGGCTACATCCGCCGGCTCGCCTCCGGGCTGTACACCTGGCTGCCGCTGGGGCTGCGTGTGCTGCGCCGGGTGGAGAACATCGTGCGCGAGGAGATGGACCGCGCCGGGGCCCTGGAGGTGCTGATGCCGGCCATCCAGCCGGCCGAGCTGTGGCAGGAATCCGGGCGCTGGGACTTCTACGGGGCCGAGCTGCTGCGCATCAAGGACCGCCACGAACGCGATTTCTGCTATGGCCCGACCCACGAAGAGGTCATCACCGATCTGGTGCGCCGCGAGATCCGCAGCTACCGTCAGCTGCCGGTGAACTATTACCAGATCCAGACCAAGTTCCGCGACGAGCGCCGCCCGCGCTTCGGCGTGATGCGCGCGCGCGAATTCCTGATGAAGGACGCCTACTCCTTCCACCTGGATGCCGACTCGCTGGGGCAGACCTACCAGCAGATGCACGACGCCTACTGCCGCATCTTCCAGCGCTGCGGCCTCGACTTCCGTGCGGTGGAAGCCGATACCGGCGCGATCGGGGGCAACGCCTCGCACGAGTTCCACGTGCTGGCCGCCTCCGGCGAGGACGCGATCGCCTTCTCCCCGGGCGGCTTTGCCGCCAACGTCGAACTCGCGCCCTGCCCCGGCCCGGCCGCGCCGGCCGCCCCCGCCGAGACGCTGCAGAAGGTCGCCACCCCGGACGTCCACACCATCGCCGATCTCGCGGCCTTCCTCGACGTGCCGACCGAACGCACGGTCAAGACCCTGGTGGTGGCCGCCAGCGACGCGGTCGACGCCGATCTGGTCGCCCTGGTGCTGCGCGGCGACCACGAACTCAACGACGTGAAGGCCGAGAAGCACCCCTGGATCGCCGAGCCGCTGCGCATGGCAGAGGCGGCCGAGATCCGTACCGTGTTCGGCACCGACCCCGGCTCCCTGGGCCCGATGGACAGCCCGATCCCGGTGCTGGCCGACCACGCCGTGCTCGGCATGGCCGACATGGTGGTCGGCGCCAACGAGGACGACCACCACCTGACCGGCGTCAACTGGGAACGCGACCTGCCGCGCCCGGAGGGTGCCGACCTGCGCAACATCACCGAGGGCGAACCCGCGCCCGACGGCTCCGGCCCCATCGAGATCCGCCGCGGCATCGAGGTCGGCCACATCTTCCAGCTGGGCGACAAGTATTCCGAGACCCTGGGCGCCCGGGTACTGGACGAGGACGGCCGCGAGCAGATCGTCACCATGGGCTGCTACGGCATCGGCGTCTCGCGCGTGGTCGCCGCCGCGATCGAACAGAACTCCGACGAGCGCGGCATCTGCTGGCCCACCGCCATCGCCCCGTTCGACATCGCCCTGTGCCCGATCGGCGCGAAGAAGTCGCAGCGCGTGCGCGATGCCGCCGAACAGCTGCACGACGAGCTCGAGGCCGCCGGCTTCCAGGTCCTGCTGGACGACCGCGAACAGCGCCCCGGCGTGATGTTCGCCGACATGGAGCTGATCGGCATCCCCCACCGCATCGTGATCGGCGAACGCGGCCTGGACGCCGGCGAACTCGAATACCAGGCCCGCACCGCCGCCGAGGCCGAACACCTGCCGATGGACGGACTGGTGGCGGCCCTGCGCGAACGCACGGGGCACGGCGCGTAGGCGCCACCCGCACCGGCGCCCGGATGCGGCTGCAGGAACTTGCTTGCAAGCGAACGGGCTGCTGGTGCCCGTGCTTGACCGCTGCCGCCAGGCCTTGAGCTGACGCTGCGGAGTCGGCAGCGGTCAACCCGGGGCAGCAGGCCGTGTTCGCTTGCAAGCAAGCTCCCACAACCGCCGGGCGCCAGCCTGAAACCGCGCGGCAGCGGGTGGCACAGCCGCCAGGGGCATGGCCGTTCAGCCGCCACTCAGGCGGCCCCGGCAGGATAGACTGACCGAGCCGCCCCGGCGGCCATCGTGTTCCATCCGACAGGGATTGCCGCCATGACCATGCCCCGATCCATTGCCCGTCTCATCCTGATGTCCGCCGTGCTGAGCCTGGCGCTGATGCTGGCCGCCTGTGCCCCGCGTATCTACGGCGTGCCGGAGGAGCACTGGGAGCAGATGAGCGAATCCGAGCGCCAGGAGGCGATGCGCGCCTGGGAGTCGGTGCAGAAGGAGCGCGAACAGACCCGGCGCGAGCAGCAGAAGATCGAGGCGCGCGAGCGCGCGGAACGTCAGGCGCGCATCGATCGCATCCACCGCGGCGAGGAGGGGCACTTCGGTGACCTGATCCGCGTGAGCCTGGAACGCGGGCGGATGCGCATCGGCGGCCGCGAACGGCGCTATGCCCCGCTGGCCTTCACCCTGGCGGATGGCGAGACACGCACGGTGGAGGTCCACAGCGAACGACGTTCGGGGGAGATGAAGGTCGCCTACCGCGAAGGTTTGCTGCTGCTGGATCTGCCGTCCCGTGGCCGCAACGAGTACGGCGCGGCCCGCCTGCCGTGGCGCTCCGGCTGGCGCCGCGGCGAGACCCGCCGGGTGGATTCCGACGGGCCACTGGAGCTGCGCGACGTGCGCGTCCACGTGGAGGCGGTGCCCCTGCCCGGGCATGGTTCCCGCCGGTTCTGAACAAGCGGGCCGGCCCCGCCCTGTTCGCCTGCAAGCAGGCTCCCACAGGCATCGGGGCAGCCCTGGCCGCGAATCAGCGAATCAGTACCCCGGACCCGGCACCCGGTGGGCCGGCACCGGGTCGTCGACATGCTCGGCAGTGCGCAGTCGGCGGCTCTTTTCCACCATGCGCCAGCAGGAGCGGTTGTTGTTGTAGCGCGAGACGTGCTGCAGCGGCACCCACAGCACCGCGTGCGACTCGTGGCTGCCGGGGATCTCCAGGCGGTCGTCGATCTCCACCAGGAAGCGCACGTCGATGTGGTCGTGCTGCGGGAACTCGGGGCTGGCGGGGATGGTGTGGATATCCAGGTCGAAGACGTCTTCGGCGACCAGCCGGATGTGCTCGCGCGCCAGCCCGGTCTCTTCGTGCACCTCGCGCAGGGCCACCTGGAGGATGTCGGCCTGACCGTCCGCATGGCCGCCGGGCTGGAACCAGCGGTTATGCTTGCCGTGCAGCAGCATCAGCGCCCGCTCGCGGTCGGGGCTGAGGACCCAGGCGGAGCCGGTGACATGCGCCGGCAGCAGATCGCAGTTGAAGCAGTCGGGGTGCCGGCGGACGAAATCCAGCGCGCGGCGGCGAAAGCCCGCCTCCTCGATGAACGGGGTCTGGTGACGTTGCAGCAGATGCAGCAGCTGTTCGCGATGCATGGCGCTCAGGTTCCCGCAGGGCGTTCCAGGGCGGCGCTGGCGGCGCGCGCCGCTTCGTCGATGTCGGCCTCGCTGCCGGCCAGGATCAGCCGGCCGAAGGCCCCCACCGCGCTGACGTCGATCAGGGTCACATGCGCGGCCTTCAGCGCCTGGTTGGCGGCATAGATGATGTAGCCCGCCGGCTCGGCTTCGAGGATGAACATGCTCTGTTCCGGCAGGATCATCGAGCCGCGACGGTTCTGGCGGTTGATCAGCACCGTGTGGTCGGGCGACATCCCGCGGATGATCTCCTGCCACGGGATGTTGCACTGCTGGCGGTCGGAGACCTCGGCCCCCATGCGCGACAGCAGCACGCGCCCGGCCTCCTGCACGTCGGAGTCGTCGCGCTGGTGCACCACCATCGAGCCGTATTCGCGTTCCACCACCTGCTGCGACAGGTGCACGCGGGTGGACTTCAGCGCGATGTCGGTCAGGCGGTGCACGGCCATGCCCGGCGAGACCTCCACCCACAGGCAGGAGTCACCCGGCACCGGCGGGAATCCCTGCGAGACGGTCGCCATGTAGGCCGCCAGCTGCGGCTGCAGGGAGTCCATGTAGACGTAGGTACGGAGCTTGATCATCGATCTCGTCGGGAAGGTCGCCGGGGCCGGCCGCAGGGGGCGTATTCTGGACTGCGGGGCGACACCGATCAAATCCGCGGGCAAATCCGCGGGCGCGCGGTCACCGGGAACGAATGATAAGCTTCGCGCCATCATCCGGAATCCAGCCCGAATCCCATGTCGCAAGCCGATGACCCCGCGGACCTGCTGACCGCCCTCGAAGACGACCCCGACATCGACCTGGCGGAGATCCTCCGGCGCCTGGTCGACTGGCTGCGCCCGGACGACCCGCGCAATGTCGCTCCGGTGATCGCGCGCCTGGAATCCCTGGTACTGGCCCTGCAGGACCAGCCTGCGCTGCGCGAACGCCTGCGTGAACGCCTGGAAGCCGGGCTGGAAGACGCCCGCCACCTGACGCTGTACACCGGGATCGGACTGTTTTCGCGCCGCGGCTTCTTCCGCGAGGCCGCGGAACTGCTGTACGAGCGCATCAACCCGTCGCCGATGGATCGCACCGACCTGCGCGACGTGCTCTATCACGTGTTCCACGATCCGGACGACGCGGTCTGGGTGGCACGCCTGCCGGACGATGCCTGGCTGCGCCTGCTGAGCGCGCTCGGCTGTCTTTCCGGCGAACACCCCGGAGTCCTGGAACGGGCCCGCGAGGAGATCCTCTACGCCCTGGAGATGCTCTCGATCTGGATCGCGGCGGAGGAGCTGGAACCCGAACTCCTGCGTCTGGATCCGTCGATCGCCGAGCGCAATTCGGCCTTCGTGGCGCAGGAACGCGAGATCGCGGCCTACGTGCGCGAGTACCGCGCCTGGTTGCAGGACCCGACCCGCGAGCGCCGTGACGACCGCCATGCGCGGGTCCTGCTGGAGCAGTGCGCCGAGCAGATCGAGAAGCTGCGCACGCTGTCGCACAGCCGCGGCAACAGCCTGTCGCTGACACACCTGCTGGAGCGGCTGAACCAGACGCTGGCGCGCATCCACAAGCTGCTGGATCTGCTCGAGCCCGAAGAATCCGCGACCACCCGCGCCACCGCCGTCGGCCTGTTCCGCGAGCTGGTGACCACCAGCGCCCGGCGCCACGGCGTGCGCGCCCTGTGGCAGGACAACATCCGCCAGGTCTCGCGCAGCGTGACCCAGCACGTCTCCGACACCGGCGAGAAATACATCACCCGGGGACGCCAGGAATACTTCGGCATGCTCGGGTCCGGCGCCGGGGCCGGGGTGATCATCGCGCTGATGGCCCTGATCAAGATCCAGATCGGCCACCTCGGACTGTCGGAGGGCTGGTACGCATTCTGGTCCAGCCTCAACTATGGCCTGGGCTTCGTGCTGATCCACATGCTGCACCTGACGGTGGCCACCAAGCAGCCCGCGATGACCGCGGCACGCATGGCCGCGGCCATCGAACAGACCGAACGCGGCACCGCCGACCCGTCGAAACTCGCCGATCTGCTGGTCCGGGTCGGACGTTCGCAGTTCGCCGCCATCCTCGGCAACGTAGGTGTGGCCCTGCCCATGGCCCTGTTTATCGGCCTGTTCGCGCTGTCGGTCTTCGAACAGCCGGTACTGGACAGCACGAAGGCCGACTATCTGCTGGACGGCCTGCGCCCGCTCGCCGGGCTCGCCCTGCTGTTCGCGGCCATCGCCGGGGTCTGGCTGTTCGTATCCGGGCTGGTGGCCGGCTGGCTGGACAACCGCTGCGCCTATCTCGACCTGCCCGGGCGCCTGCGCGAACACCCGCTGCTGCGGCGCCTGCTGCCGCAGCGGGCGCGCCACGGCCTGGCGAACTGGGTCGGCTACCACTATGGCGCCGTGCTCGGCAACATGGTGTTCGGCGCCCTGCTGGGGGCGACCGGCTATGTCGGTTATCTCACCGGGCTGCCGCTGGATATCCAGCACGTGGCGTTCGCGTCGGCCAACCTGGGCTACGTCACGGTGAACGAGGGACTCGCCCTGGCCACCTTCGGCCTGTTCCTGGCGTTCGTGCTGCTGATCGGTGCGATCAACCTGTGGGTCAGCTTCGGCCTGGCACTGTACGTGGCGCTGCGCGCCCGCGGCGTGCGCATCGGCTCCCCGGCGCGGCTGCTGCGCGCCTACGGCCGCCACCTGCGGCGCCACCCGGCGGAATTCCTGCTGCCGCCCCCGCGCTCGCGCGACTGAGCGCGCACGGCTATGCTCCGGGCATGAGCGATTCGAAACGTCTGGACGATCTGGTCGCACGCGCCCGGCGCGAGCGGGACGAACGCGAACGCGGCTATCGCGAGCAGGCCCTGGGCATGTACCCGTGGGTCTGCGGGCGCTGCGGCCGCGAGTTCACCCGCGCCAACCTGCACGAACTCACGGTCCACCACCGCGACCACAACCACGACAACAACCCGCCGGATGGCAGCAACTGGGAACTGCTGTGCCTGTACTGCCACGACAACGAGCACCAGCGCCATGGCGAGGCGCGTGCGGCGGGGCCGTCCGCCGCGGGGTCCGGCGCTGCGGCGGCTTCCGGGGGCGCCACCTGGAACCCGTTCGCCGACCTCGCCGAGCGCCTGAAGGACCCGGGCAAGGACTGAACCGGGCCGCCCCGCGCCTCCCGGGCGATCACTCCGGCGTAGCGCGCGCCACGCCCCGCAGCAGCCGGCCGAGGATATCGCTGCCACTGAGGATGCGCCGGTGCTCTCCCCACAGCAGGATCACGTCCTCGCCCAGCACGGTGTCCCCCTCGTGCGCCGGACGCACGCGGAAATGCGGGATCAATCCGCCCAGCCGCCGGTTGCCGTCGCGCACCACCACCGGATGCAGGCAATGGTGCAGCGGATCGAATCTCTCGGGCGCGAACAGGGCCTCGCGGGTGAAATCCGCAGCCCGCAGCACCCGGCGGGGCTCGCCGGTCGAGTCGGTGAGGATGACCCAGGAGCAGGCCGCCCGGTTGATGCTGCGCAGGAACGGGTCGTCCACCCGCGGCTCGATGTGCGGAAACCGCGGCCGGTCCCCGTCGAACTCCAGGGTCAGAATGCTGGCCGGATCCACCGGCTCGCCCTCGTGGCGCACCGCGATGTCGTCCAGCTCGAGGAAATTGCGCGCCCCGCGCCCCTCCACCCGCGCGATCTCGCTCTCGCCCGCACGCATGTGCAGATCCAGCACCTGGTGCAGGTCGCGTTCCGGGAAATAGCGGATCTCCTCCCCGCCCAGCCAGCGGTCCAGCACCCACGCAGTGGGCCGCGCGACCGGATACATCAGAAACTGATAGAAACGCAGCACCGGATAAAGCACGGAGGCCACGCGCAGGGCGTGGCGGGAAAAATACGACTGCGGGATGATCTCGGCAAAGATGGTGATGACCACGGTGGAGAACAGAAACGCCGCGACCCCGCCGAGCACCGAGCCGGAGAGCAGCGCCAGCAGGACGTTGACGCCCACGTTGCCCCACAGGATGGTCACCAGCGCAAAGTTGGAATCCTCGCGCAGGTGCAGGACCCGCTGCGCCCGCGCGTCCCCCTTGCTGGCCTCCACCTTGAGTTCCAGCTTGCTGCGGGCGAACAGCCCCAGGTTGAGTCCCGAAAGGATCGCCGACTGCGACAGGCACAGCAGCACGCCGATCCAGGTCAGCGCAGTCGTCATCCTCGCCCCCGGCGGTCGCTTGATGCCGCCAGTATCCCACACCCGGATGGCACTGCGATCGGTTCCGCCGGACTGTACCCGCTGCGCCTCGCGGTGTAGCGTATGCGGCGACCAAAGGAGGGGCCGCCAGAGCACAAAAAAGCCACGCGGTCCGTTAAGGAAACGCTGATTCATGTGTGCGTTTCCTGAAGGGGGAAACATGCAAAAGCATCCGGATTGGCGGGACACCTGGCCGATCTATCTGCGCTATACGGCGCTGGCCGTGGCGATCGTCGCCGTGCTGGCGGTGGTCCAGGTGCGCTTCGTCTACGCCGTCGACGGCTTCCCGCCGCAGCTGTTCGTCATCCCGTCGGCGGTCGGGCTGCTGTTCGGCATCATGCTCGCGCGCATCCGCGTGCTCGCGTCGCACACCCACGTGCTGCGCGCCTTCGCCGCGGTCACGGCCGGGACCCGCGAGCCGGAAGCGGAGGACGACGCCCGGGCCTTCCACCGTCTGCTGGAGGCCGCAGCCGGCGAGCTGGACAGTGACGAGATCGCGCTGTTCCGGCAGGGCGACACGGGCATCGAGCGTCTGGCCCACTGGGCGCGCGATCCGCAGCGCCCGGCCTGTCTGATAGAGGAGCGGGCCGCCGCGCTGTGCACGCGCGGCGCCGAAGAGCCGGTTCCCCGGAGCCTCCCCGGACAGGAACTGGAGCTGCCGGCGGCCGGACGGGTGGATCTCGTGCGGGTGCCGATCGATCTGCCGGAGCCCGTGGTCCTGGCCGCCTGTCGCCGCGGCCACCGCACCCGCCGCCCGCCCGACCCTGTGGTCCGCGGCTTCCTCGGGCTGTGTGCCGAATGGCTGGGTATGCGCCTGGAACGCCGGCATCAGCAGGCGATCATCGACGAGCAGCGTGCCCGCCACGCGCGTGAACAGCGCCGCGCGCAGACCACCCTGGCCTCGATTTGCGACGGCGTGCTGACCGTGGACACCACCGGCCGGATCGACTACGCCAATCCGATGGCCGCCCGACTGCTGCACCAGCCGGTCGAAGCACTGACCGAACAGCCGCTCGAACGGGTGCTGCAGCTGGAAGACCAAAGTACCGGCCGCCCCCCGGACCCGCTGACCCCCGGGGCCGGCCCCCCGGCCAGCGAGCACGGGGCCGGCACCGACGAGCAGGTCCTCCGGCGCTCCGACGGGTCCCGCCTGCCGGTCCAGCTGACCGTCACCCCGGTGCAGGACACCGACGGCACCGCACGCGGGCACGTCATCGTCCTGCGCGACGTGTCCGAAGTCCGCGAGGCCCTGCAGCACATGGCCTATTACAGTTCGCACGACGACCTGACCGGCCTGATCAACCGGCGACGTTTCGAGCAGCTGGTCGAGGAAGCCCTGCACGGCGCCCGCAGCGACGGACGCCCGCATGTGCTGTGCTATCTCGATCTCGACCAGTTCAAGCTGATCAACGACACCCGCGGCCACCAGGCCGGTGACGAGATGCTGCGCCAGATCGCGGGCATGCTGCGCAGCATCATGCGGCCGCAGGACCACCTCGCGCGTCTGGGCGGCGACGAATTCGGCATCCTGATGCAGGACTGCGACATCGAGCAGGGCAGCCAGATGGCCGTGGGCATCGCCAGCGAGATCGCCGGCATGCGCTTCTTCTGGGAAGACAACGTCTTTGCCCTGTCGGCCAGCCTGGGCGTCGTGCCGGTGGACAGCGAATCCGAGTCCACCCAGCAGTTGCTGCGCCACGCCGACACCGCCTGCTACGCAGCCAAGGATTCGGGACGCAATCAGGTCCGCGTCTACACCCCGCAGGATGTCGATCTGGCCGATCGCGCGGGCGAGATGCACTGGGTCAGCCGCATCCCCCAGGCGATCGAACGCGGAGAATTCGAACTCTGGGCTCAGCCGGTGCTCGCACTGGACGACGGACCACCCGCCTACCAGGAGCTCCTGCTCCGGCTGCGCGACGAGCACGGCAACCCGGTTCCCCCGGGGACCTTCATCCCGGCGGCGGAGCGATACGATCTGATGTGCCAGCTGGATCGCTGGGTGGTGGAAACCGCACTGGAATGGATGCAGGACTGCCAGGCCCGCGGTGCCGAACTGCCGGTCATCGGGATCAACATCTCCGGCACCGCGCTCAACAGCGAGGCCTTCCCCGAATTCCTGCTGGAACGGGTGCGCTCGGCCGGCATCCCCGGCCACCGCCTGTGCTTCGAGATCACCGAAACCGCCGCGGTCGGCAACCTGACCCGCACCGCGCGCTTCATGCGCGAGCTGCGTGGCGAAGGCTGCCTGTTCGCGCTGGACGATTTCGGCAGCGGCCTGTCCTCCTTCGCCTATCTGAAGAACCTGCCGGTGGACTTTCTCAAGGTGGACGGCAGCTTCGTCAAGGACATCGAGCACGACCCCATCGACCTCGCCATGGTGCGCGCCATCCATGACATCAGCGGCATCGTCGGCCTGACCACCATCGCCGAACACGTCGAGAACGAACATATCGGCAACCACCTGCGGGCCCTGGGCATCCCCTACGGCCAGGGCTACGGCCTGGCCATGCCCGCCCCGCTGGCCGCCTGTACGCCGTCGCAGACCTCCGCCCCGGCCCCGGTCGAGTGATCCGGATCACGCACGCGGCGGATTCGTCACCCGAAGGGCCGCCCCGGCATCTACACTCCCGAATTGGGCCGACCCGCGGCCCGGGATACGTCCCCGGCCGTCACGGGTACCCGCCACGTCAATCTACGGGAGGAAATGCATGAACAACGTCTGGATCGTGGTTGCCGATGCCGCGCGCGCGCGCATCCTCAGTTGTGAAGGCCGGGCCTGCAGCAACATGCAGGATGTCGAGGCCCTCAGTCACAGCGAATCCCGGGCCCACAATCAGGACCTGGTCTCCGACCGGCCCGGACGCAGCTGGGGCAGCACGGGCGGGGACGGCCGCCATGCGATGCAGGATCCCACCGACCCCGGTGTTCAGGAACGCGACCGTTTCGCCCGTCAGCTCGCCGAGCGCCTGCGCGAGGCTCACCACGCGGGCAGTTTTCAGCATCTGGTGATCGTGGCCGCGCCCTCCTTCCTGGGCGCGCTGCGCGAACTCCTGGACCGCCAGGTGGCGCAGACCGTGACCGCGGAGGTCGCCAAGAACGTCACCAAGGTGGAAAAGCCCGCCGACCTGCGCAAGCACCTCCCGGACTTCCTGTACTGAACCGATCCACGCACCCCGCCGCCCCCGTACCGGGGGCGGCTCACCACACCAGCATCAGCAGCCCGGCGCTGGTACACACCACCAGCACGGGGATGATCGTCTCGCGGATCACCTGACCCTCGCGCGCCTCCAGCCCCGCCGCGCCGGCGGCCATGGCGATGTTCTGCAGCGAAATCATGTTGCCCACGCCGGCGCCGATCAGCTGCAGGGCAAGGATCGACGGGAGCGCCAGTGCCAGGGCCTCCGCGGTATCCACCTGCAGCCCGGTGAACAGCAGGTTGGAGACCGTGGCACTGCCGGTCATGAACGAGCCCAGGGCACCGACGAAGGCACTGAACAGCACGAAACCCCCGCCCAGCAGTTCCGCCAGCCCCTGTCCCAGAACCTGCGGCATGGACGGCAGCCCGGCACCGTTGTCCGCGGAGATCAGCAGCAGCTGGGTCAGGCTGATGATGAACACCAGAACGATCGCGGCGATACGTACCCGCTGCCAGGTCGCCACGGCCGCCCCGCCCAGGGTCGCGCGATCCACGCGGAACAGGAACATCGCGGTGATCAGGGCCAGCAGGAAATAGAAATACGGGGTGAACAGTGGCTGCAGGGTCTGATCCGGGCTGACGCCCGGGAGCCCGGCAAACCCGATCTCCACTGCCGCCAGCCATTCGCGCAGGGGCCCCACCGTACGCGACAGGATCAGGGCCACGGCCATCACGAAAAACGGAACCAGGCCACGCAGCACCCCGCGCGTATCCACCGGCTCGGCCGCCTCGCGACCCCCGCGCACCGGCAGCAGCCAGCCGCGGTGCGCCGCCCAGGCGATCAGGGCCATCGCACTCACCCCGCCGATGATCGCCGGCAGTTCCGGCCCCACCAGCCAGGCCACCAGGAAATACGGCAGCCCGAAGGCCAGACCCGAGAACACCGCGAACGGGATGAACTCGCGAAAACGGCCCTTCTCCTCGCCGAGGGTCGCGACCCAGGCGATGAACACCGTGATGAACACCCCCAGGGTCCCGTGGATCGCCGCCGTCTGGAACACCGCCTGGCCGATGGTGTCCTCGCTCAGCCCCAGCCCGGAAAAGCCGATCACCACCGGGGTCCCCGCGGCCCCGAACGGCACCGCGGTGGAATTGCCGATCAGCGCGATGGCCACCGCCTTCAGCGGAGGCAGGCCGAAATACACCAGCAGCGGCGCGGCCAGCACCGCCGGGGTCCCGAAACCGGCGATCCCCTCGACAAAGCCGACCAGGCCCCAGCCCAGCAGCATCGCCAGGACCCGGCGGTCGTCCGAGACCCGCGCGATCGCGCCCTGGATGGTGTCGAGGTGCCCCGTCCGGATCAGCACGTTCAGCATCAGCAGGGCCACGGTGATGATCAGCATCACCTCCAGGAACACGACCCCGGCATTGGCCAGACTGGTCGCCACCACCGTGCCCGGCAGCTGCCAGACGAACAGCCCGATCAGCAGCGTGGCCAGCCACGCCAGCGGCGCCGCCTCGTACGCCGGCCGGCGCAGGAACACCAGGAGCACGAACAGCAGTGCGAACGGAACCAGCGTTACCCAGAACAGCGTCATGTCCTCTCCCGCGGGCGGCCTGCATAAAGGCCCGAGGGTACACGGATCCGGCATGGCCGCGCACAACCCGACCGCCGATGATTATGAGCCGAATCACTGTCAAAGGCGTCGACATACCGTATCCTCGCGTGACGACATTCTCAGTCCCACATCCGTGGCCCGGAGCAGCGAATGGCACACATGGAATGGACCAGCGATCTCGACACCGGGATCGAGGTCATCGACAACCAGCACAAGCGCATCGTTGACTACATCAACGAGCTCCATCACGCGATCGAGAACAGCGATCGCGACGAGGTGGGCGATGTCATCAACCAGTTGATCGACTACACCCAGTCGCACTTCACCTTCGAGGAAGAAATGATGGAGGAAGCCGGCTACCCGTTCCTGCGCGCCCATCAGCGGGTGCACGGCCTGTTCATCCGGCGGGTGGAAACCTTCAAGGAACAGTTCGAGAACGGCGAGGACATCGCCCGCGAACTGCACACCGTACTCAAGACCTGGCTGGTCAATCACATCAAGCACGACGACGCCGATTACGCCGAGCTCGTGCGCCAGCACACCGGGGCCGACACGGCCCACAACCGGGGACTGTTCAGCAAGCTCTTCGGCCGCTGAACGCCCCGCCGCTCCCGTGTGGCGGAGGAGGGCCGCCACGCGGCGGGCACCGCATACCGATAACATCACCAGGAGATGGAGCCATGCCGTACGTTCACTGGTCGGACGATCTGGATACCGGGATCCCGGTCATCGACAACCAGCACAAGCGCATCGTCGAATACATCAACCGCCTGTGCGAAGCCGTCGAGGGCCGCGCCTCGCGCGAGGAGGTCCACGAAGTGCTCGACCAGGTGGTGGATTACACCCTGACCCACTTTGCCTTCGAGGAAGAGATGCTGGAGATCGTGGAATACCCCGACCTGGACCGGCACCGTCGCTCGCACGAGGCGTTCAGCCAGCGGATCCGCCAGTATCAGCAGGACTTCGCCGACGGCCACGACGTGGCCAGCGAACTGGGCGAAACCCTGCGCGACTGGCTGATGAACCATATCCGCAAGGACGACCATGAATACGGCCACATGGTCCGCGACTGGATGCGCTCCCACGCACCCAACGGCATCCTGCAGAACTGAGAGGCCGGCCGCCGGTCCGCGCACCCGGGTGCCGGACCGGCCCGCGTTGACGCACCCGCTGGCGGCGCCTAGTATCCCGGGACTCCGCCCTGCCCGGATTGCCCGCCCGATGACCTACTGTGTCGCCATCGATCTGGACGACGGTCTGGTGTTCGCCTCCGACTCGCGCACCAATGCCGGCGTCGATCAGGTCAGCACCTACTCCAAGATGCATACCTTCGAGGTCCAGGGACAGCGCCTGTTCGTGGTCCTCGCCGCCGGCAACCTCGCCACCACCCAGGCGGTGGTCAGTCGCCTGCAGCGCGAAATGGAGGAAGCCGGCCAGGAAGGCGCCGCCGAACCGAACCTCGCGACCGTCGCCCACATGTCGGAGGCGGCGGAATACCTCGGACGCATCAACCGCGAGGAACAGGAGAAGCATTCCGAGGCGCTGTCGAAGTCGGGGATGAAGGCCGATGCCACCCTGATCATCGGCGGCCAGATCGCCGGCGAGCCCCCGGCGATCTTTCTGGTCTATCCGCAGGGCAACTACATCACCACCTCGCAGCACACCCGCTTCCTGCAGATCGGCGAAAGCAAGTACGGCAAGCCGATCCTCGACCGCATCATCGAGGCGGACACCTCGCTGGGCGACGCGGCGCGCTGCGCTCTGGTCTCCATCGACTCCACGGTGCGCTCCAATCTGACCGTGGGGCCGCCGATCGAGGTGCTGGTGTACGAGCGCGACACCCAGGAGATGGATCACTACCTCTGCCTGGAGGCGGAGGACGAATACCTGCGCTCGCTGACGCATGCCTGGGACGAAAACGTGAAGAAGGCCTTCACCGATCTGCCCCGCTTCGACTGGGAACACCGCCACGGGCGCAAGGACCGCGGCACTCGCGTGAGTCGCCGGGCGAAGAAGAAGTCCTGACGCCCGGGCCGCGACACAGCCCGGGCCGGCTCAGGCCGCGTCCGGCGCGGGCGCGTGTTCCGGGAACAGGAACCAGGTCCGCTCGTTGGCGCGGTGCAGCTCGGCCACGTCGCGCTGCAGGACCTCCAGGAAGCCATGCAGCTCGCCTTCGGCGATCAGCGCGTCGATATCGGCGTTCAGGGCATGCCGCCGGGCCTGACTGACCAGCCGCAGCGGCATCTCGTTGCGCGGCAGGCGCTCCAGCGCCGACTGCACCTCGGTCAGGGCGTGCGCCACCGCCCGCGGGAAGGCCGTGTCCTGCAGCAGAAAGCGCACCACGTCCGGGCCGTTGATACGGCGCTTCACGTGCAGACGATACATCTGGAAGCCGCCCTCCGAACGCAGGATCGAGGTCCACAGCAGCCCTTCGTACGGCTCGGCCGGCTCGTCGTGGCGCTTGAGCAGCCGCAGCGCCCCGACGTCCACCTGGCGGGTGGTCATGTCCGCGCGCTCCAGATTGCGCCCCAGGCGGATGAAATCGTAGGCCGCATCGTGGCTCATGCTGCCGGCCAGCAGCCCGGTCAGCATCTGGCAACGCTGGATCACCTGCGACAGGAATTCGAAGCGCCCGCGCTTGGTGATCCCCTGATCGATGTGATCGCGGGCGAACAGGTACAGCTCGTTCATCACCTCCCAGGCCTCGGAGGGCACCAGATCACGCGTGGTCCGCACGTTCTCGCGCGCCGCGCGCAGCGACGAGAGCACCGAGCCGGGGTTGTCGGCATCCGCCAGCAGGAATTTCACGCAATTGCGCTCGTCCTCGCGCTGGTAATGCGACTCGAACTCGGCATCGTGACCGGTGACCGATACCAGGCCCTTCCACGACAGCTGCACCGCCTTCGGCATGTCCAGCGCCAGCAGGTTGAAGGCCATGACCATGCGCGCGGTGTTCTCGGCCCGTTCCACATAGCGCGCCATCCAGTACACCCGTTCTGCCACCCGCGAGAGCATCTCAGTCCTCCTCGTCCACAATCCAGGTATCCTTGCTGCCCCCGCCCTGCGAGGAGTTGACCACCAGCGACCCCTTGCGCATCGCCACGCGGGTCAGCCCCCCGGCGGTCACGTCGGTGCGCACGCCCTGCAGGATGAACGGCCGCAGATCCAGGTGGCGCGGCTCGATTTCCGCCCCGCACAGCGTGGGTGCGACCGACAGATCCAGCGTCGGCTGCGCGATGTAGTTGCGCGGATCCCGGCGGATCAGCTTCGCGAACTCGCTGCGCTGTTTCTTGCTCGCATGCGGCCCCACCAGCATGCCGTAGCCGCCCGATTCGTTGGCCGGCTTCACCACCAGCTCGTCCAGATGGTCCAGCACGTACTGGCGGTGCTCGTCGTCGGAACACAGCCAGGTCGGCACGTTCGGGATGATGGGATCCTGATCGAGGTAATAGCGGATCACCTCGGGGATGAAGGCATACATCACCTTGTCGTCGGCGACGCCGGCCCCGGGGGCATTGGCCAGCCCCACGTTGCCCTTGCGCCATGCGCGCATCAGCCCCGGCACCCCCAGCATGGAATCGGGATTGAATACTTCGGGGTCGAGGAAGGCATCGTCGATGCGGCGGTAGATCACGTCGACCCGCTCGGGGCCGTCGATGGTGCGCATGTACACGCAGTCGTCGTCGCCCACCATCAGGTCGGCCCCCTCCACCAGTTCGGCACCCATGCGCTGCGCGAGGAAGGAGTGCTCGAAATAGGCCGAGTTGTAGATGCCGGGTGTCAGCACCGCGATCTCGGGATAGTCCTGCGGCCGCGGCGAGATCGAGGCCAGCATGTCGAACAGCTGCGCGGGGTATTCGTCCACCGGCAGGATGGAGCTGTCCTGGAACAGTTCCGGGAACACCCGTTTGGTGACCTGCCGGTTCTCCAGCATGTAGGAGACCCCCGAGGGCACCCGCAGGTTGTCCTCCAGCACGTGGAACTGGCCGTCCCCGGCGCGCACCAGATCGCTGCCGCAGACATGCGCCCACACCCCGTGCGGGGGGTGGATCCCGACGCACTGCTCGCGGAAATTGCGTGACTGCTCCAGCACGTAACGCGGGATCACGCCGTCGCGAAAGATGCGCTGTTCGTTGTAGATGTCGTCAATCAGCAGGTTGAGCGCGGTCATCCGCTGCTCCAGCCCGGCCGCGACCTGCTCCCATTCGCGCCGCGGAATCACCCGCGGGATGATGTCGAACGGCCAGGCGCGATCGATGTTTTCGCCCTCGCTGTAGACCGTGAAGCTGATCCCCATCTCGAGGATCGCGTTGTCCGCCGCCTGCTTGCGCCCCTGCAGTTCGGCGTCGTCCAGCGTGGCGAGGTAATCGGCCACCGCGCGGGCCGCTGCACGCGGCTGTCCCGCCCCTTCCATCAGCTCGTCGAAAAACGGGGCGGGATCGTAGTGTTTCCAGTCAATGGGCATCCGGCGGGGCTCCTCTGCTCGGCGGCGTCGCAGCCCACAGCATACGTCCGCCCGCCACCGGGCGGGAACCCCGCGTGCAGGAGGCCAGCCCCCTGGCCGATTTGACGTCCGGGCAGTCCCCGGCGCCGGATCGGCCGGAGGGCCGGCCTCCTACACGCGGGTGTCGAAACGGTGGATCAGGGATTTCAGCTCGCCGGCCAGGCGTTCCATGTCGGCGCTGGCCTCGCGAGCGTGCTCCGCCACGGTCCCGGTCTCGCCGGCCACGTCGTGGATGGAGGTGACGTTGCGGTTGATCTCCTCGGCGACCGAGCTCTGCTCTTCCACCGCCGTGGCGATCTGGGTGTTCATCTCGGTGATGCGCCCCACCGCCTCGCGGATGCGCCCCAGGGACTCACCGGCCGACTGCGCCTGTTCCACGCCGTGGGCAGCCTGTTCCTGGCTCGAGCGCATCGCACTGACCGCCTCCCGCGAACCGTTCTGCAGGGTCTCGATCATCTGGCGAATGGTCACCGTGGACTCATCCGTGCGCTGCGACAGCCGGCGGACCTCGTCGGCCACGACCGCAAAGCCGCGCCCGTGTTCGCCGGCCCGCGCCGCCTCGATGGCCGCGTTCAGGGCCAGCAGGTTGGTCTGCTCGGCGATCTCGCGGATCACGCCGAGGATGTTGTCGATCTCCGCGGCATCGGTCTCCAGCCGGTTGAGCTTCTCCGCGGTGGTCTCTACCTCGCCCGCCATGCGATTGATCGCTTCCACGGTGGCGTTCACCACCTCCTCCCCGGAACGGGTCTCCTGCTCGGCGTGATGGGCGCTGTCCGCGGCCTGCGCCGAGTTCTGCGCCATCTCCTGGATGGTCGAGGTCATCTCGTTCATCGCCGTGGCGACCTGATCGATCTCGCCCTGCTGGCGGGTGACCCCGCTGGCGGTCTGCTCCACCGCACCCGCCATGGTCCGGGCGCCGTCGCTTACCGCCCCCGACTGCTCCTCGATGCGGTCGAGCACGGTGAACAGCCGCGCCTCGTGGAAGCGCTGGAACAGCTCCAGCGTCGCCGAACCGTCGCGCCGGCCGCAGTAGATGGTCTCCATCGCCGGGTTGTCGAAGATCCGCCGCAGCCCCCGCATGGTACGCTGCAACGGCTGCATCAGCCCGAGCGTGGACGCGCCCCCCAGGGCGAACACCAGGGCCAGACCCAGCCCCTGGGCCAGTGCTCCCCAGGGCGCCAGCAGCACTCCCAGCGCCAGCGCAAAGCCGAGACCCCAGACACCCAGCAGCCGGAACAGCAGGCTGTCCCAGAGATGACGGCGGAACTGGCGCCCGCGCTTCATCGCGGCATAGACCTTTTCCGCGCGCTCGACGTGCTCGCGCGACGGGACCCGGCGGACCGACTCGTAGCCCACTTTCTGCCCGTTCTCGTAGGCCGGGGTCACGAAGGCATCCACCCAGTAATGATCGCCGTTCTTCCGGCGATTCTTCACGATGCCCATCCAGGCGCGATCGGACTGCAGCGTGGCCCACATGTCGGCATAGGCCGCCTCGGGCATGTCGGGGTGGCGCACGATATTGTGCGCCGAGCCGTGGAGTTCTTCCCAGTCGAAACCACTGACGCGTACGAAGGCGTCATTGGCGTTGCGGATCCGGCCCTTCAGGTCGGTGGACGAGATCAGGTCCTCGCCCTCGTTGAGGGTGTATTCGGTCCCCGTGACGGGAAGGTTTTCGCGCATACTGCTCGGTCTCCGCGGGCGCGCCGGCCGGCGCGCCCTTTGCTCGTCGCGTGAGTGTCGTTTTACGGGGTAACGGCCGCCGCCCGGGCGGCTTGAGCTTCAGCGCCGTGCCGCCGCCAGCAGCCGGGCGAAGCCGTCGAAGGTCCGGGAATCCAGCGCCAGCGCCGGCGAGCGCCGGTCGGCGTAGATCATCCCGATGCAGCGCCCGTGCTCCCGCACCGGCGCCAGCAGGCAGTCTACCCCGCCGGTCAGCCCGGCCACTGGCCCGGGCAACGGGGTGTCAGGATAATCGCGCGACCACCAGACCGGATCGGTCTGCTCCAGTACCGCGCCCATGGCGCCCAGGTCATGGCGGCCGATGCCGAAATGGCTGAACTCCGGCTCGTGCAGCGTACCGACGAGATCGGCCGCATGCAGCCAGTCGCCATCATGCGCCAGCTCCGCGAACACGACCCTGTTCAGCCCCAGGCCGAACTGGCAGGCGCGCAACAGGCGCCGCAGGCGCACGCCCCGGTGTGGCTCGCGCTGCAGCGCGAGCTCGCCGCTGACCGCGATGTCGCCGCGCGGCGCCAGGCCCAGTGGCACCGGCGAGCAGCCCTCCCGCCAGACGCGCGCGATCGCCGCGGGATCCAGGGGGTCCATGGCATACAGCCAGGCGTCCCGGTTGAAGCCCTGCATCAGCCGGCCGAGCCGGTCCGCCGCCGCCTTGTCGGGCTCGCCCAGCAACTCGGCCAGCAGGCGCAGATCCCGGTCCTCGCGCAGGGTGTCCATGCCGTGGAAGATCTGGCCGGCCACCGCCGAAGCCACCATCACCTCCATGGCCCGCGGGTGAGCGGCATTCTCCGCGCGCAGGGTACCGCGCACCAGCTCCGGCAGGTGCATGTGTTCGGCCATCCCGCGCGACAGGTCGTCGGTGGCATAGCCCAGGGCCACGTAACTGGCCTCGTCGGGCAGCGCCCGCAGCTGCAGCATCGAGCGCAGCCCCGCCAGTTCCGGCGCGTCGGTCATTTCCAGCGCCAGCATGCCGAGGTCGTTCAACAGGGCCGCCAGCCCCAGCTCGCCCGGTTCACTGTCGTGGCGCACCCGTCCCAGTTCCTCCACGATCAGCGCCGCCAGGCGCGCCTGGGCCGCCCGCCGCCGGTACGGCTGCGGGTCCGGGAGGATGTCCTCCACCCTTGGTGCGCGTTCGATCTCCTCGTGCACCGCTCGCAGGCCCAGCATCGCGATCGCATCCGGTACCGAATGCACCTCCTGCTTCAGCCCAGGACGCGGGGCGTTGGCGCGCAGGATCAGCCGCAGCGCCAGCCCCGGATCGCGCTCGGCATACAGCCCCACCTCGCGCAGCGAGCGGTTGACCAGGGCGTCGGTGTCGGCGAAAACCGCCTCGCTGGAGCCCAGTACCGGCCAGTCCGTCTCCGCCAGGCTGCGTGCCCGCCCGGCATAGGGCGCCGTTTCATCCAGGGCCATTGCTGTACCTCGCCTGCGGTTCTCGATTAAGGTTGGCGGGCCGACTATAGCAACGCAGGACCTGCGCGCGTGAAGTTCATCCTCGGTTTTCTCGTCGTACTGGGCGCCGTCTTCGGGGGCTACGTGGCCCACGGCGGCGACATCTTCATCATCTGGCAGCCCTACGAATACATCATCATCGGCGGCGCCGCGCTGGGCGCGTTCCTGATCGCCAACCCGCCACACGTGGTGGTTACGGTCTTCAAGTCGATCCCCAAACTGATGCAGGGACGCAAATATGCGCAGGCCGATTACCTCGACCTGCTGGCGCTGATGTACAAGCTGTTCGTCAAGGCCCGCAAGGAGGGCCTGATGGCGGTCGAAGTCGACATCGATGATCCGGAAAACAGCGAGATCTTCCAGGCCCACCCGCGGGTGCTGAAGAATCACCATGCCGTCGAATTCATCACCGACTACCTCCGGCTGATCATCTCCGGCTCGATGAACCCCCATGAGCTGGATGCCCTGATGGACGTGGATCTGGAGACCCACCACGCAGAGGTGGAGCGCCCCAGCCATGCGGTCAACCGCGTCGCGGACGCCCTGCCCGGCTTCGGCATCGTCGCGGCGATCCTCGGCATCATCAACACCATGGGTGCCATCGGCGGCGACATCGAGACCATCGGCATGAACGTCGCCGCCGCTCTGGTCGGCAGTTTCCTCGGGATCCTGCTGGCCTACGGTTTCGTCGGCCCGACGGCCGCCGCACTGGAAGCCCGCTCGCACGAGGACACCAAGTACATGCAGTGCATCAAGGCCTGCATCCTCGCCAACGTGCAGGGGTACAGCCCGCAGGTCTCGGTAGAATTCGGCCGCAAGACCATGGAAAGCGACGTGCGCCCGGGCTTCACCGAACTCGAGGAACACGTGAAGGCGGCCTGAGGCCGGCCGGACACCGCTCATGGGCGTCGAGGACAAGACCCAGCCGATCATCGTCAAGAAGAAGGTGGTCCAGGGCGGCCACCACGGAGGTTCGTGGAAGGTCGCCTTCGCCGACTTCGCCCTGGCGATGATGGCCTTCTTCCTGCTGCTGTGGCTGCTGGCCGCGCTGGAGGCGGACGAACGCGCCGCGCTGTCGGAGTACTTCCAGAACCCCTCGGCCTTCGAGGGCGAGGCCATGGCCCCGTCGCAGGCCATCGGCGACGGCACCGGCGCCGACCCGTCGATCATCGATTTCGAGGGCCTCCCGGACCGTCACGACGCCCCGCCGGAGCCGGCCGAGCATGACGAGACCCTGCTGGAACGCGACCGCGAGCGCCTGGAATCCCTGCAGGAAGCGCTGGAAGAAGCCATCGACCGCAGTCAGGCCCTGGAGCCGTTCAAGGATCAGCTGCTGATGGACATCACCCCGGAAGGCCTGCGCATCCAGATCATCGACGCCGAGAACCGGCCGATGTTCGCCACCGCCAGCGCGCGGCCGCTGGAGCATGCCCGCGGCATCCTGCGCGAGCTCGCGGGGCTGATCAACGAGGTCCCCAACCGGATCTCGATCACCGGCCACACCGATGCCCGCCCGCTGCAGCGCGAGGACTACACCAACTGGGAACTGTCCACCGACCGCGCCAACGCCGCGCGGCGCGAGCTGATTGCCGGCGGCACCGAGCCGGAACAGATCGCCCGCGTGGTGGGCCTGTCCGACACCGTCCCGTTCGACGAGGACAACCCCGAGGCCGCGGTGAACCGGCGGATCACCCTGATCGTCCTCAACCAGGAGGCGGAGGAAGCCATGCGCGAGGGGATCGAAACCGAGGGCACGCCGCCGGCGGATGCGCTGGACGCCCCGGAGGACTGACCCCGCACGCGACCTTCAGCGCAGGAACAGCGAATAGGCCGGGTTGCCGGTCTCCTCGTGCCACGGGTAGCCGACTTCCTCGAGGAATTCCCGGAAGCGCTTGCGATCCTCCTTCGGGATCTGCATGCCGACCAGCACCCGACCATGCGCGGAGCCATGGTTGCGGTAATGGAACAGGGAGATGTTCCAGGTCTCCCCCATGTGGTTGAGGAAGTTCAGCAACGCCCCCGGACGCTCCGGGAATTCGAAGCGGTAGAGCCGCTCGTTGCGGACCTCGCCACCGTGGCCGCCCACCATGTGCCGCAGATGCAGCTTGGCGACCTCGTTCTCGGTCATGTCGAGGACCTCGTAGCCGCGCCCGCGCAGGTTCGCGAGGATCTCCGCGCGCTCGGCATCCCCGCCTTCCAGCTTGATCCCGGCGAAGACATGCGCGGTGCTGTCGTCGGCGTAGCGGTAGTTGAATTCGGTAATGCCCCGCTTGCCGACCGCTTCGCAGAACTCGCGGAAGCTGCCGGGGCGTTCGGGAATGGTCACCGCGAACAGCGCCTCGCGGTGTTCGCCGATCTCGGCGCGCTCGGCCACGTGGCGCAGGCGGTCAAAATTGATGTTGGCGCCACTGAGCACCGCCGCCAGATGCGCCCCGCGCAGCCCCTCGCGCTGGGCGTACTGCTTCATGCCCGCCACCGCCAGGGCCCCGGCCGGCTCGGCCACCACGCGGGTATCGTCGAAGATGTCCTTGATCGCCGCGCAGATGGAATCGGTATCCACCAGCAGCACCTCGTCCACCAGTTCGCGGGTCAGGCGGAAGGTCTCCTTGCCCACCTGACGCACCGCGGCGCCGTCGGCAAAGATCCCCACCTGCTTCAGGCTGACCCGCCGGTTCTGCTGCAGCGCCCTGTACATCGACGGGGCGTCGTCCGGCTCCACCCCGATCACCCGGATCTCCGGGCGCAGGCGCTTGATATAGGCCGCCATGCCCGAGACCAGTCCGCCACCGCCGATACACACGAACACCGCGTCCAGCGGTCCCGGGTGCTGACGCAGCAGCTCCATGGCCACCGTGCCCTGCCCGGCGATCACGTCCGGATCGTCGAACGGGTGGATGAAGGTATAGCCGTGCTCGGCCTCCAGCTCGCGGGCATGCGCTGCGGCCTCGTCGAAGGAATCGCCGAACAGCACCGCCTCGCCGCCGAAGCGGCGTACCGCGTCCACCTTGATCTGCGGCGTGGTGACCGGCATCACGATGACCGCACGGATACCGCGATGGGTCGCTCCCAGCGCCACGCCCTGGGCGTGGTTGCCCGCCGAGGCCGCGATCACGCCCTTCGAGCGCTGCTCCTCCGAAAGCTGCGCGATCTTGTTGTAGGCGCCGCGCAGCTTGAACGAGAACACCGGCTGCAGGTCCTCGCGTTTGAGGCGGATATCACAGCCCAGCCGGTTCGACAGCGTGGGCATGGCATCCAGCGGTGTCTCGCGCGCCACGTCGTACACGCTGGAGGTGAGGATCTTCTCCAGATAGGGATAGTCTTTCATGACTTCGCACGATAGCACGCGCGCCGCATACCTTGTGAGCTCCTCGCGCTGCGCGGCGCTTGTCCCGTCAACGTCGGGATGGTTATGCTCGGCAGGTTATATCAAGAACATGCGAGACGAAGCGATGACTCAGGACGAAATGAAGAAGGCGGTGGCCGAAGCGGCCCTGTCGAAGATCGAGGACGGCTGGGTGGTCGGTGTCGGCACCGGGTCGACCGCCAACTATTTCATCGATGCCCTCGCGGGCATGAAGAACCGCATCGACGGGGCCGTCGCCTCCAGCGAGGCGAGCGCGGAGCGCCTGCGCAAACATGGCATCGAGGTCCTGGACCTGAATTCGGCCGGCCCGCTGCCGATCTACGTCGACGGCGCCGACGAGGCCACTACCCACCTGCACCTGACCAAGGGCGGGGGCGGCGCGTTGACCCGCGAGAAGATCGTGGCCGCCGCCTCCGAGACCTTTGTCTGCGTGGTCGACGACACCAAGATCGCGAACTATCTGGGCAACTTCCCGCTGCCGGTGGAGGTCATCCCGATGGCCCGCAGCCACGTGGCCCGCGCGCTGTCGAACCTGGGCGGCAATCCGGAACTGCGCGAAGGTTTTGTCACCGACAACGGGAACGTCATCCTCGACGTCCACAACCTGCGCATCATGAACCCGGTGGAGCTGGAATCGGAGATCGATCACATCGCCGGGGTGGTGACCAACGGGCTGTTCGCGCGGCGGCCGGCCGACGTGATGCTGATCGGCAGCGAGAAGGGCGTGCGCGAACTCCACCATCACTGAGGCACGATGAACGAGACCGGCAAATGGCTGATCATCATCGGCGGCGCGATCGTCCTGATCGGGCTGCTGTGGCCCTGGCTGGGAAAGATCCCCTGGGGAAGACTCCCCGGGGACATCGTGATCGAACGCGGTGACAGCCGCTTCTACTTCCCGCTGACGACCATGATCATCGTCAGCATCGTGCTGTCACTGATCCTGAGCTTCTTTCGCCGCTGACCCCGCTCTCTCAGCCCATCACCTCATCGTAGAACGCCTGCATCCCGCCCTCGAGGAAGTAATAACGCTCGTCCTCGATGCCCAGCTCGCGCAGGCGGTACTGTAACCAGCGCACCTGCTGTCCGTGCTGGTCGAAGATCAGCAGGGTCTCGCCGTCCGCGGCGGCCGCACGCAGGGCGTCGTCCAGGGCCGCCGGCTCGTTCACCGGCATGACCCGTTCGCGTCCGCCGAACAGGGCGATGTCGTCCTCGTCCCCGGCACCACTGATGTCGAGCAGCAGGCTGTCGTCCTCCTGGGCCCGGCGTGCGAACGTCTCGCCATCCAGCAGCCGCGCCTCGAACGACGCGTCGGGAATCAGATCGCCGTCCCCGACCGCTTCGCCGAACAGGCGGGAAAAGCGCGGATAGCTCTGCGCCCAGTCATGCATGCCGGCGTCATACGCCAGTACGGCATCGAGCCCGGCATCGCTGGCCCGCGCCGCGGCACGGTACGCCCGATGGCTGTCGCGCCCGTTGCAGTAGAACACCAGCGGGCTGCCTTCCCGGGCTTCCAGGTCGCGGACACGCTCGTCGAAATCGGGGGCGTGCAGATTTACGTGATGGGCGTCGCGCATCCGCACCACGTCGTATTCCGCGCGCGGGCGCACGTCCACCAGGGTCGAGCCGCTGAACTGACCGCGCAGGTCGAACAGCTCGATGGCCTCCACCCCGAAGCGTTCGTAAAGATGACGCCCCGGAAACTCCGCCAGCTGGGCCGAGAGGGTAACAGGGGTGGCCAGAAGGCCGGCGGCAAGGGCGAACACACCCGAACGAACAGCGAAATGACGAAAGCTCATGCGATCTCCGTTGACGTCAGCAGGGGGCCGCGGGATACGACCTTCCCTGCGACGCCCCGTGAACTCCGTTTATTCCACTGCGCAGTGTACGGGAAACCGTCGTTCAGAGCAGGACCTTCTCGATGCCTCCTTCGCGCGCCCGGTCGATGAAACCCTTCTGCCAGTTCTCGCCCAGCAGCCGGTTGGCCATCTCCACCACGATGTAGTCGGTGTCCAGCCCGGTGTCCTCGCGATAGCGCGAGAGGCCCTGCTGGCAGGCCGGGCAGGAGGTCAGCATCTTCACGTTGCCGTTTTCCGCCTTCTCCTCGCCGGTCAGCTGCTTGATGCCCTTGTGCAGCTCCTCCTGCTTGCGGAAGCGCACCTGGGTCGCGATGTCGGGGCGGCTCACCGCGAAGGTGCCCGCCTCGCCGCAGCAGCGATCGGACTTCAGGACCTCCTGGCCCAGCAGGTTGCCGGCCACCTCGGTCGGTTTGTGCGACTTCATCGGCGAATGGCAGGGATCGTGGTACATGTACTGCACGCCCTGCAGCCCTTCCAGCTTGATGCCCTTCTCCATCAGGTACTCATGGATGTCCAGCAGCCGGCAGCCCGGGAAGATCTTCTCGAACTCGTATTTCAGCAACTGATCCATGCAGGTCCCGCAGGAGACCACCACCGTCTTGATGTCGAGGTAGTTCAGCGTCGTCGCGATGCGATGGAACAGCACCCGGTTCTCGGTGCTGATCTGCGACCCCTTTTCGAAGTCGCCACCGGCGTTCTGCGGGTAACCGCAGCACAGGTAGCCCGGCGGCAGCACGGTCTGCGCGCCCGCGTCGTAGAGCATCGCCAGGGTGGCCAGCCCGACCTGGCTGAACAGGCGTTCGGAGCCGCAGCCCGGGAAGTAGAACACCGCGTCGGAATCCATGTCGGTCTTCACCGGGTCGCGCAGGATCGGCACGTAGCGCGAATCCTCCAGCCCCAGCATCTGCCGCGTGGTCTGGCTCGGCAGCCCCGCCGGCATGGGTTTCTTCACGAAATGCACGACCTGCTCGTGCACCGGCGCCTTGCCGGTGGTCGAGCGGGGCCGCTTGCCCTCGCCGGTCAGGCCGAGCTTCTTGAACGACCAGTGACCCAGACGCTGGGCCGCATAGCCCATCTGGATCGCGCCCTTGCGGATGCCCTTCACCGCGGCCGGATCCTTGGTGTTGAGGAACGCCATGGACATCATGGTGGCCGGCGAGGCCTTGCGCTTGCCCTTCTTGTTGAGGATGGAGCGCATGTGCATGGTCACGTCGCCGAAGTCGATGTCGACCGGACACGGGTTCAGGCACTTGTGGCAGATCGTGCAGTGATCGGCCACGTCGTTCATCTCCTCGAAGTGATTCAGCGACAGCCCGCGCCGGGTCTGTTCCTCGTACAGGAAGGCCTCGACGATCAGCCCGGTCGCCAGGATCTTGTTGCGCGGCGAGTACAGCAGGTTGGCGCGCGGCACGTGCGTGTTGCACTCGGGCTTGCACTTGCCGCAGCGCAGGCAGTCCTTGATCTCGTCGTTGAGATCGCCCAGCTCGCTCTGCTCGAGGATCAGCGCCTCCTGCTTCACCAGACGCAGCGACGGCGTATAGGCGTTGTTCAGGCCGGAGCCCTCCAGCAGCTTGCCGGCATTGAACACTCCGTTCGGGTCGATCTGCTTCTTGTACTTCGCAAACGAGTCGATGCGGTCGCGATCCAGGTACTGCATCTTGGTCAGGCCGATCCCGTGCTCGCCGGAGATCACCCCGTCCAGTTCGCGCGCCAGGCGCATCACCTCGTCCACCAGACGCTCGGCCTGGTGCATCATCGGGTAGTCGTTGGAATTGACCGGGATGTTGGTGTGCACGTTGCCGTCGCCCGCATGCATGTGCAGGGCGATGAACAGCCGGCTGGTGAGCACGCGGTCGTGGATCGCGGTCAGGCGCTTGCGCACCGACTCCATCTGGTGGCCATTGAATATGTCGAACAGCGGCCGCTCGACCTCCGCGCGATAGGAGATGCGCAGGCTGCGACGCAGCAGCAGGTGGATCAGTTTGTCGTGCGGGCGCATGTCGGCGCGCGCAGTGTCATCCAGCAGCTCGTCGCACTCGGAGGCCAGGGTGTGGAAGTTGTCGGCGATGCGCGACCAGCGATCGCGCACCGATTCCAGTACCTCCACCGCGCGCTGGCGCTTGGTCTCGAACCACTGCTGGCCCTCGCCCTCGGCATCCTCCAGCAGCTCGCGCAGCTCGGGATGGTCGCCGCGCATGCATTCCAGCATCTCGTCGACCATCGCCAGCTTGTTCGTCAGCGACTCGCGGACGTTGAGGGTCTCCACCCCTTCGGTGTACTCCGCCAGGCGCTCCAGCGGGATCACCACGTCCTCGTTGATCTTGAACGCGTTGGTGTGGTGGGCGATGGCCGCGGTGCGCGCGCGATCGGCCCAGAACCGCTTGCGCGCCTCCGGGCTCACCGCGATGAAGCCCTCGCCGTTGCGCGCGTTGGCCGCGCGCACCATCTGCGCGGCCAGGCGACCCAGCGCGTCCTCGTCATCGGACACGATGTCCGCGACCAGGACCATCTTCGGCAGGTCGCCGCGCGCACCCTTGGGGGTGTACTTCACCGCCCGCACGTAGCGTTCGTCGAGGTGCTCGAGCCCCGCCAGCAGCACGTTTTCCTCGGCATCCACCGCATCCTTGATCTCAACGATCGCCGGGACCGCCTCGTGCAGATCGGTACCGTAGAACTCCAGGCACACGGTGCGGGCATTGTCCGGCATGCGATGGAGGATGAACTCGGCCGAGGTGATCAGACCGTCACAGCCCTCCTTCTGGATACCCGGTACGCCCATCAGGGTCTTGTCGGTGACGTCCTTGCCCAGCCCCGTCTTGCGGAACTGCGCCCCCGGCATCTCCAGGATCTCCGGCTCGCCCTTCTGCGTCCGGCCGTCCGCCTCAAAACGGGTCACGCGGAAGCGTACGGTCTCCGCGTCGTGGATCTTGCCCAGGTTGTGATCGAGGCGCTCGATATACATCCAGTCCGCCTCGGGGGTCACCATGGTCCAGGCGGCCAGGTTGTCCAGCGCGGTGCCCCACAGCACGGCCTTCTTGCCGCCGGCATTCATGGCCACGTTGCCGCCGATGGTGGAGGCGTCCTGCGAGGTCGGGTCCACCGCGAACACCAGGCCGTTGTTATCGGCCAGCTCGGAGACGCGCTTGGTCACCACGCCCGCCTCGACGTGCACCACCGGGACTTCGCGGTCCACACCCGGCAGGCTGCGCCGCTGCACGTCACCCAGGCCTTCCAGTTTTTCGGTGTTGATCACCGCCGAGCGCTTGGACAGCGGCACGGCACTGCCGGTGTAGCCGGTACCACCGCCGCGCGGGATCACCGTCAGTCCCAGCTCGATGCAGGCCGCGACCAGCGGCCCCATCTCTTCCTCGGAGTCGGGGGTGAGCACCACAAACGGCAGTTCCACGCGCCAGTCGGTCGCATCGGTCACGTGCGAGACACGCGCCAGCCCGCCGAACTGGATATTGTCCTTGTGCGTGAGCCCGTTCATGCGCTTGCGAACCTTGTCGCGCAGCGCCAGCGTCTTGTCGAACTCCTCCGCGAACGCGGTCAGCGCCGCCTGGGCACGCCGGGCCAGGGTCAGGGCCTTCTCGTTGCCCTCGGCACGCGCCTCGATCTGGTCGAGGCGGTGCTGCATCGCATCCATCAACGAACGGCGACGCTTGCGGTCCCCCAGCAGATCGTCCTGGATGTACGGGTTGCGCGTGACCACCCACATATCCCCCAGGACCTCGAACAGCATGCGCGCGGACACGCCGGTACGGCGTTCGCCACGCAGCTCGTTGAGCAGCTCCCAGGTATCGGACCCGAGGAAGCGGATGACGATTTCGCGGTCGGAGAAGGAGGTGTAGTTGTACGGTATTTCGCGCACGCGTTCGGCGGTCATTGAGGCGAAGCCTCCCGATCAGAGTGAAGCGCAAGGTTAACGGCCAGCCGGACCGAAAGCACGATCTCGCACTCGCGGTCCATTCTTTTGGCACCAAAGTAATTGCGCAATAATAAGGAAACCCTGATCGACGTGCACGCCCGACCGGGCCCGGAACAGCCCGGGCCCGGTCGGCTGCGGAGATAATGCGGCGTCAGAACAGTTTGGATTCCATCTCCAGGAACACCGCATTGGCGTTGGAACGGTTGGTCTGGTCGAACGCCGGCAGGTCTTCGTATTCGGACCAGTCCATGGCAGCGTAGGCCTCCTCGAAGGACATCATTTCCTCGACCGATTCCGCCATGTGCTCCCGCAGCTTCACCAGGTAATCCCGGGTGAAGCGCACCGCCCGGCGGGCATTGGCGGTCGCGTCGCCATGCCCCGGGATCAGAAAGTTCGGCTCCATCGCCTCCACCTGCTCCAGGCGGTTCACCCAGTTGCCGGAATCCAGGGCATCATCGCCGAGGAACGGGATGCGGCCGTCAAACACGATATCGCCGGCAAACACCACGCCGTCTTCCTCGACCACCATGATGACGTCATCCGGTGAATGCGCCGGACCGGCATGCAGCAGGCGGAACGTCTTGCCGCCCAGCTCGATGGTGTACTCGTCGTCGAACAGCTCGTCCGGCGGGATCACCTGAGTGTCTTCGTCCACCCACGGATAAAGCACGCCCCGACGCTGCTGCAGACGGGATTCGGCGCCCGGCCCGCGCAGATAATCTTCCGCCCGCCGCTGACCGATGATGCGCGCTTCCGTATGATCGGCGAACGCCTGCAGACCGTAGATATGGTCCGCATGGTAATGACCCGCAATCACGTAGCGGATCGGTTGATCCGTGACCTCCCGGATCCGCCGGATCATCTCGAACCCCAGGGCCGGGGTACCCAGAGCGTCGTAGACCACCACGCCCTCGTCGGTCACCACGAAACCGGCGTTGGAAGTGTGGCCCTCGTTGTCGGGGCCCGGGATGCCCGACAGACCGATCATGTACCAGGCATTGGTCCCTTCCACCTGGCGGGCGCGGGTATCGACAGTGACCTCGGGATACGGATTCTCGGATACGGACATGGCTTCTCCTTGCTCGAAACCTGGGACTGACTATAGACCACAGACGCGTGGAGAAAGACCGACATTCCGTAAAAGAGCTGCGCGTGTGCGTTGCTCCGCTGCGCTCCGCCGAACCTTCCAGGTTCTCATCCTGGCCGGTCATATCCATGAAAAAGGGCCCCGCGAGGGGGCCCTTTTCCATGGATGGCTGGGGGACCAGGATTCGAACCTGGGTTGACGGAGTCAGAGTCCGTAGTCCTACCGCTAGACGATCCCCCAATTCTGGCCGGTGCCCGAAACCTCCGGGTGCACCGGCGAAAACCGGATCAGCGCTTGGAGTACTGCGTCGCGCGACGGGCCTTGCGCAGGCCGATCTTCTTGCGCTCCACCTCGCGGGCATCCCGCGTCAGGTGACCGCCACGACGCAGCGTGCTGCGCAGGTCCTCATTATACTCAACCAGGGCGCGGGCGATACCCAGACGAATGGCACCCGCCTGACCGTTACCGCCCCCGCCGGAGACCGTAGCCACCACGTCGAAGCCGTCGAGGGCTTCGGCCGCTTCCAGCGGCTGCCGGACAACCATGCGCGAGGTCGGACGACCAAAGAACTCGTCCAGCGGACGGCCGTTGACGGTCACATTGCCCGAGCCGGGACGCAGGAAGACACGCGCGGAAGCCGTCTTGCGGCGACCCGTACCGTAGTACTGATTCATAGCCATTGGAATCGATTTCCCTGTTTCTGGTTGGCGGCGCCGCGGATCAGATGTCCAGCGGCTGCGGCTGCTGGGCCGCATGCCGGTGCTCGGTTCCGGCATACACCTTGAGTTTCTTGAGCATCGACCGGCCGAGCGGATTGCGCGGCAGCATGCCCTTGACGGCCAGCTCGAGCACCTTCTCCGGATGACGTTCGATCATCTGGGAGAAGTTCGCCTCCTTGATGCCCCCCGGAAAACCGGTATGGCGATAATACATCTTGTCGGAGGCCTTGTTGCCCGAGACCCGGATCTTGTCCGCATTGATCACGACGATGTAGTCGCCGGTATCCACGTGCGGCGTGTAGACGGGCTTGTGCTTTCCGCGCAGCCGACGCGCGATTTCCGTGGCGAGTCGACCGAGGGTCTTGTCACTGGCATCCACAAGGAACCAGTCGCGTTCGACTTCTGCCGGCTTGGCGCTGATGGTGCTCATGTATCGATGCTCCGATGTCGGGGCGATTCAGAAAGCGCGAAAGAATACCGTGTTGTACCCCGTCATTCAAGGGTCCCACGAGCGATCGCGCAAAAAGACGGGGCCGCCCCGAAGGACGGCCCCGTCAGCGCATGCCTGTCCCTTGCGGGCTTACATGGCGCTTTCGGCCTGCTGCTGGACCTCCTGCATCAGCTCGGGGTCGTTCTGCAGGGCCATGGCGACCTCATTGTACTCTTCAACGGTCATGCCGGCATCCTCCACGGCCGCGACCATCTCGTCCTGGGCCTCCTGCTGCATCTGCTGCGCCTGGGTCTCGTCCTCGGCTTCCTGCAGGCGCTGGGAGAAGTCCTCGCGGACCTCCTGCACACCGACAAAGGCTTCGACGAAGGTGTCGATGTCTTCATCGGACAGGTCGACCTCGGGGGCCTGCTGCTGCATCGGGGCGCCGCCACCTTCCGGCGGAGCACCGCCCTGGGCGCCCGCGCCACCCTGAGCACCGCCCTGCGGCGGGGCGCCGCCCTGGGCGCCACCTTCCGGCGGAGCACCGCCCTCGGCGCCGCCACCCATCTGGGCGGAGGCCACGCCACCGAAGGCGAACATGGAAGTCAGGGCGAAAGCCATTGCGGTCTTGCGAAAGTTCATCATTGCGTTTGCTCCTTGGTCTTTACGACGGTCTGTATTCACGAAAATCATGATCTGCGGTTTATCTGCGGTCTGTGCGGAACATCCGCCCGCAGTCGCGGGCGGGCCGGACTACCAGTCCCGCTCCGTGCCCTGCCGCGGGTCTTCGCCGGGCTCGGGCATCGCCTCGCCTTCGGGCCGCTCGCCCGGGGCCGGCATCTGCTGGCCGGTGGCGCCGCCACGCGGATCCGTGCGCTCGGGTTCCATGCTCCCCGGCGGCGCGTCACGCGGCTCGGGGGGCGCGCCCTGCGGCCGATCCGGCTGCCCCGGCCCGGTTTGCGGTTCGGGGGGCTGCCCGCCGGGCGGGAGCCCGCGTTCCTGTCCGGTGCCGCCGGGCGGAAGCCCCCCGCCCTGGCCGCTCCCGCCGGGTGGCGGGGCATCCCGCGGTGCCGGTGCGTCCTGCCGCGGCTCGGGCGGCTGGCCCTGCCCCGGGGTTCCGGCCCCGGGCGGCATGTCGCCGGCGGGGGCACCGCCCTGGCCCGCCTGGGCCGCGGCCACCCCGGAAAAGCCGAGGGTCAGCACCGAACCGAGCGCCATGGCCGTTGCGGTTTTGCGGAAAGTCGTCATGCGACCTCCTGTGGTTTGCGGATTTCGCTACGAACAATTCACATGATGCAACCCACGGGCCAACATTCAGAACACAAAAAAATATCTTTGCAATCAGAGACATGAAGGCCGTCCGTGCGGCCGGGAGGAGAACAGAAAGAAGATCAGAACTGTTTCTTTTCGACACATGGGTCGCAATGAAACGTGTCACCGCGTCCGCATGACACACCGCGCAAGGAAACGGCTCAGTTCGTATCGGACTCGCCGAGCCGCCGATAAAGCGTCTTGCGGCCGATCCCCAGCATGCGCGCCGCTCGTTGCTTGTTGCCCTCGCAGTGTTCCAGGACGCGCTGGATGTAATCGGTCTCGAGTTCGGCCAGCGAAGGCCAGTGGGCGTCCCGGGCGCCGGGAACGCCGTCACCCGGGGACGTGCCGGCTGGTGTCCCGCCGGATGCCGATGCGTGCACCCGCTCCGGCAGGTCGCGCAACTCGATCTGGTCACCGGAAGACAGGGTCGCGGCGCGCTCCATCAGACTGGAGAGTTCGCGCACGTTGCCGGGGAAGGCGTAGTGGAGGAGGGCCCGCATCGCCTCGGGACTCGGACGGCGCTCCGGCAGCCCGTGAGCCAGGGCGTGCTGGCGCAGGAACTGCAGGGCCAGGCGTTCGATATCCTCGCCCCGGTCGCGCAACGGCGGGATCTCGATACGAAAGGTCTCCAGCCGATAGTAGAGGTCCTCGCGGAACTCGCCCTGCGCGATGCGCCCCGGGATGTCCTGGTGGGTCGCCGCCACGATGCGAACGTCGGTGTCCACCTCCTCGTTGCCGCCCACCGGGCGCACGCGCCCGTCCTGCAGCAGCCGCAGGAGCTTGCTCTGCATCGCCACCGGCATCTCGGCAATCTCGTCGAGAAACAGGGTGCCTCCGTCGGCCTCGCGGAACAGGCCGCGGCGCGCGCCCCGGGCGCCGGAGAAAGCCCCGGCGACATGCCCCAGCAGTTCCGATTCCAGCAGGCTCTCGGGAATGCCGGCGCAGTTCAGGGCGACGAAGGGACCGTCGCGGCGAGCGCTCTCGGCGTGCAGCGCACGCGCCACCAGCTCCTTGCCGGTACCGGACTCGCCGGTGATGAGCACCGATCCGTCGGAAGCCGCAATCCGCCGGATCAGGTCGAACAGCCGCAGCATCGCCGGACTGTTCCCCTGCATGCCGTGAAATCCCTCGCCGGCCGCCAGCAGCTCGCGATACTGGCGCACCTCGGCCTTCAGCCGCCGGGCCTCGATCACCCGGTCGGCCGCCAGCCGCAGATGATCGAGGTCCACCGGCTTGGTCAGAAAATCATCCGCCCCCGCCTTGAGCGCGGCCACGGCCTGGTCGATGGTTCCGAAGCCGGTGAGCATGATGAAACCGGGCTCCGGCACCGCCTCGCGCGTGGCTTCCAGCACGCGGAAGCCATCCTCGCCCGGCAGTCTCAGATCGCTGACCACCAGGCCGAAGGGTTGCTGGCCCAGGGCCTGCATCGCCTCTTCGGCGCTGCCCACGGCCACCACGCCATGCCCCGCCTCGCGCAGCTCCTCCACCAGCAGGTCCCGGTGACCGCGATCGTCCTCGACCACCAGCACCGACTCCGGATTGGTCATGCACCCTCCTCCGGCAACGTTCCATCCTCTCCATCCCGCGCGGCACTTCCCGCGGCATCCGCAGCCCGCGGAAACCGGATCACGAAACGGGTCTCGCCCGGGTCCGAACGATCCAGCGCGATCGAACCGCCATGATCCTCCATCGCGACCTGGGCCACCGCCAGTCCAAGACCGGTCCCCTTTCCGGCCGGCTTGGTGGTGAAAAAAGGCTCGAACAGGCGCTCCGCCGTCTCCGGATCGATACCGCCTCCGGCGGCGGGGCCGTCGTCGGCCACGGTGACTTCGACCTGCTCGTCCTCCACGCCCCAGGTGATCCGCACGTGCGACCGGGCTGCCTGCCCGCCGTTCTCGATCAGGTTTTCCAGCGCCTGGCCCAGCCGCAGCCGGTCCGCTTCCACCTGCAGGGGCGCGCCTTCCAGCCGGAACTCCACGTCCGGACAATGCCCCCGACCGCGCACGCGATCCACCAGTTCCCGGACCAGTTCGTCCAGATTCACGCTGCGGCGCTGCAGCGGATTGCGCCGGGCGAAATCCAGCAGCTGCCGCACGATGGTCTCCACCCGCTCGGTTTCTGCCCGCAGCTCCTGCATTTCCTTGCGCGCCGGGTCGTCCTCGGCCAGACGGCGGGCGGCCCGCTGGGCGCGTCCGGCGATGATCCCCAGCGGGGTTCCCAGCTCGTGCGCCACCCCGGCCGCCAGCTGGCCGATCGCCGCCAGCTTTTCCGAATGCCGCAGTTTTTCCTCCAGCGCTCGCTGCTCGGCCCGCTGCGCCTCCAGCGCGGCTTCGGACGCCTCGCGCCGTTCCAGCATCCCGTTCATGGTAGCCGCGACATGGCGCAGCTCCGCCGGCCCGGCCTCGGGTGCCCGCACGCCGCGCACCCCTTCGCCGATGTCGTGCATCACCCCGGTCAGGCGCTCGACGTGGCGCCCCACGGCCCGGTGGTACCCCACCAGCACCAGGGCCAGGAACAGCACCGTCACCGCCCCGGTCAGCACCGCGCCCTGCCAGCGCAGCTGGGAGACGTAGGCACGAAACGGAGACACGTCACGGGTCACCTGGAGCAGGCCCACGATTCGTCCCGCGTGGTCCGCCAGCGGCAGGAAGAACGAAAAAACCTCCCGCCCGCGATGTTCGTCGAACGCACCCAGGGTTCCGGTCTCGCTGATGGCCTGCGCCTCTCCCCGATGCCGCAGCGACGGGCTGGGCGGCCCGGAGGTCGCCACCAGCTCGCCGCGCGCGTCGTAGACATACACCCCGAAGACCTCGTCGATCTGGAACAGCGAATCCAGCGACTCCTGAACGGCGGCCACGTCCTGTTCAACAATCGCCGTGGACACCGGCAGACGGATCGCCCGCGCAACCAGCTCGATGTCGTCCTGCATGCGGTCTTCCATCTGCGTCTGGAATTCCTGCAGGCCCAGCGCGACCACCGCACCCACCAACAGGAGCAGCGGCAGCAGGATGAACATCACCACCACATTGCGCAGGCTGTTCAGGCGTCGCGTCATGATCGATGGGAACCGGGGGCGGGCATGCCGCCATGGTAGGCGCGGCGGCCGGACGATGCGAACGGGCAAAAAAAAGCGCGGGACAGAGCCCGCGCCAAGAAAACCACCAAAGGAGGATGGAGGAGTCCGCCGATGCTGTCAGGGGGGACAACATTCAGCGTATGCAGATCTTCTAATATTAGGATATTCCTGTCAAGCACTTCCCGCGAGCGACGAACAGAAAGCGGTCGCGCCGGACCGGTTTTTCTCCTAAGCTTGCGATCTGCACAACCGTAAGACGCATACGCCACACAACTATTCCCTCCCGACGCGTTCGCCGCGGAGCGATACCCCGATGCTTGAACACTGCACCCTTCCGGTAACCCCGCTGGAGCAGAACGCCACCCTGATCTGGTGCAACGAAACCGGCCGCGCGGCCTGGGTCGACCCCGGCGGCGAGGCCCCGACCCTGTTCGCCCGCGTGCGCGATCAGGGCCTGGAACTGGATTCCATCCTGCTGACCCACGGCCACCTGGATCATGCCGGCGGCGCGGCCGAGCTGGCACGGCTGTCCGGCGTGCCCGTCGTCGGCCCGCAGCGCGAAGACGCGTTCTGGCTCGAGCAGCTGCCGCAGCAGGCCGCGATGTTCGGATTTCCGGAGATCGCGCCGCTGACCCCGGATCGCTGGCTGGACGACGGAGAGACCCTGGAGCTGGGGAATGAACGGCTGCAGGTACTGCACTGCCCCGGGCACACCCCGGGCCACGTGGTGTTCTTCAGCCCGTCCGCGCGGATGGCGCTGGTGGGGGACGTGCTGTTCAACGGCGCGATCGGACGCAGCGATTTTCCCGGCGGTAACGGGCGCGTTCTGATCGAGTCGATCACGCAGAAACTGTGGCCACTCGGAGATGACGTCCGTTTCATCCCCGGTCACGGACCGGAATCCACCTTCGGCGAGCAGCGCCGGCGCAATCCGTTCGTCGCCGATCACGTGCTCGCCGGGTGAACCCCGGCGCGGGGCCTGCCTCAGGCCCCGGCGCGCAGCGCGGCGATGCGCTGTTCGATCGGCGGATGGCTCATGAACAGCTTCTTCAGGCCCTGCGCCATGCCGCCACGGATGCCGAAGGCGGCCATCTGATCCGGCATGTCCACCGGCCGGCCGGAGGCCCGCGCCAGCGACTCCAGCGCCCCGATCATCTTCTCGCGCCCGGCCAGTTCGGCCCCGGCCTGGTCGGCACGGAACTCGCGCTGCCGCGAGAACCAGAACACGATGATGGAGGCCAGGATCGCGAGGATGATCTCGGCCACGATGGCGGTGATCCAGAACGCCGGGCCGTGACCGGACTCGTTCTTGAACACCACGCGATCGACAAAGTGCCCGATCACGCGCGACAGGAAGATCACGAAGGTGTTCACCACGCCCTGGATCAGGGCCAGGGTCACCATGTCGCCATTGGCCACGTGGCCGACCTCGTGGCCCAGCACGGCCTCGACCTCGCCCTGCCCCATGTTCTGCATCAGCCCGGTGCTGACCGCGACCAGCGCGTTGTTCCGGCTCATGCCGGTGGCGAACGCGTTGGGGTCCGGCGAATCGTAGATCCCGACCTCCGGCATGCCGATGCCCGCCTGCTTCGCCTGGCGCTGGACGGTCTCCAGCAGCCACTGCTCGGTCGCGTTCGAGGGCTTCTCGATCACCTTCACCTTCATGGTCTTCTTCGCCATCCACTTGGAGATGGCCAGGGAGATGAAGGAACCGCCAAAGCCGAACACTGCGGCAAAGATCAGCAGGGCCGTGAGGTCGAGGTTGACCCCCTGCTCGTCGAGGATGCTCTCCACCCCGAGGATGCGCAGCGTGATGCTGAGCACGATCAGGATGGCGAAGTTGGTGGCCAGGAACAGCAGTATGCGTTTCATCGGATGAACTCGTTCTCCGTTGCGGGTGGAATCAGGCATTTCGGACGGTGTATTAGATAGGGGCGATACACGCGGGTTCAAGTCCCGGCCACACACACCATCGCCTGCATGACGTATCATCCCTTCGTGAACAACTTCCGCCCAGGTTCATGCATGCGGGCACCCCCCACCCCCGAAGACGAAGACCGGCGCCTGGCCGGCGTGCGCCGCCTGCTGCTCGAGGAGACCGACGGCGAGCGCCTGTTCGCGCCGCTGCTGCGCCAGACAGCGGCGCGACTGGAGGTCCCGATCGCGGTGGTCTCGGTGATCGACCATGACCACCAGCGCCTGCTGGGCACCCACGGCGCCTGCCACCGTCGCATCCCGCGCGAGGTCTCGTTGTGCGCCCATGCCATCGCCACCCCGCAGCACACCACCATCGTCGAGGACGCGACCGACGATCCGCGCTTTGCCGACAACCCGCTGGTCACCGGCGAGCCCGGCGTACGTTTCTACGCGGGGATCCCCCTGACCCTGGAAGACGGCCTTGCGGTGGGTACCCTGAGCGTGATGGATACCCGATCGCGCCGGCTCGATGCGGACCGGATCCGCGCGCTGGAGGACTTCGCCGGGCTCGCCGGCCACATCCTGCGTACCGAATTCCTGCGCGGAGACTATGACGCCACCCGCTCTGCACACGAGCACCAGAGCCGCAAGCTGCACGCCGTGCTCGAGACCGCGGCCGCCGGCATCATCCAGATCGACGCCGGCGGCCTCATCGAGAGCTTCAACCCCTCGGCCGAGCGCCTGTTCGGCTACTCTGCCGACGAAGTCCTGGGCCGCAACGTGTCCATGCTCATGCCGGACCCCTGGGCGAGCCAGCACGACGACTACCTGCGCCACTACCAGACTACCGGGGAGGCGCGCATCATCGGGATCGGCCGCGAGGTCCGCGGCCTGCATCGCGACGGGCACACCTTTCCGATGCAGCTCGCGGTCTCCTCCATCCGGATCGACGGCGGAGAGCACTACATCGGCATCGTCAACGATCTGACCGAACTGCACGAGGCTCAGGAACGCGAACTGCGCGAAAGCCGCCTGTTCAACGCGGTGCTGCGCGGGGCCCCCAATCCGATCTACGCCAGCGACGCCGACGGCCGCTACGTGGTGGCCAACCCGGCCTGCGAACCCCTGCTGGGCTTCGCGCCGGAAAAGGCCCTCGGAAGCACGGCCCACGATCTGTTCAGTGCCGACGTGGCCGACTATGCCCGCGCCCTCGACCACGAAGTCATGACCACCGGCCAGACCCGCACCCAGCCGCTGCATTTCGAGCACAACGACCGGAGCTGGGAACTGGAACTGATCAAGACCCCGCTGGTCGGCGAGGACGGGCGTTCCGAGGGCGTCATCACCGTCGCCCACGACCTCAGCGAGATCACCCGTGCGCAGAATGCCCTGCGCGAGGCGGAACGCCGTCGCAGCCTGTCGCAGCGCTTTGCGCGCATCGGCAACTGGAGCGTGGACGCGGTCACCGGCGAGCTGGACTGGACCCCGGAGGCCGCCGCCCTGACCGAAGGCGCCGAGCATCCCGCGCTGCAGGATCCGCGCTTCCTCACCGACATCGTGCTGCCGGAGGACCGTCCCCGCGTCCAGGGAGCGCTGAGCGAAAGCCTGGCCTCGGGGACTCCGCTGGACGTGGAATTCCGTATCCGCACCTCGCCACCGCGCTGGCTGCGCGCCCAGGGCGATCTGGAACGCGACGACCGTGGCCGCCCGCGACACCTGCTGGGCATCGTCCAGGACATCGACGCCTACCGCAACGCGACCGCGCAGCAGCAGCGCCAGCAGCATCTGCTGGAGGCCATGCGCCTGGCCACCACGCAATACATGGAGACCGACTCCGCCGAGGACGTCTGGCCGTTCCTGCTGGACACCCTGCTGCAGGTGACCGACAGTCACTACGGTTTCATGGGCGAGACCGAATGGCACGACGGCCAGCCGTGCCTCAAGATCCACGCGATCACCAACCTGGCCTGGAGCGATGCCTCCGAACGGCTCTATCAGGAGCTGCTCAGCGGCGACATGCGGCTGTGCGGGGCGAACAGCCTGATCGGTCGGGTCATGCACGAGGGCCGCATGCTGATCTCCGACGACGTAATGACCGACCCCCGCGCCGGCGGCCTGCCCGAAGGGCATCCGGAACTCGGCCCGTATCTCGGCATGCCGCTCTACCATGGCGACGAACTGGTGGGCATGTTCGGGATCGCTGACCGCCCGGGCGGCTATGACCAGGAGCTGGCCGACTTCCTCGCCCCGTTCTCCGCGACCTACGCGATCCTGATCCGCGCCCTGCGCGACCGCGAGGCGCGCCGCCGCGACCGCAAGGAGCTCGAACGGGCCATGCACGAGGCCGAACGCGCGAGCCGGGCCAAGTCGCAGTTCCTGTCCAACATGTCGCACGAACTGCGCACCCCGCTGAACTCCATTCTGGGCTTCGCCCAGATCCTCGCCGAAAGCTCGCGGGAACCCCTGACCGAGCGGCAGGCCCGGCAGATCGCCCACATCCGCGAGAGCGGGACCCACCTGCTCAACCTGATCAGCGATGTCCTCGATCTCTCGCGCATCGAGACCGGCCGCCTGACCCTTTCGCCGGAGGCGATCGAAGTCGGCACGGTGCTGCGCGAGGCACTGGACATGGTGCGTCCGCTTGCGGAGGAACACGGGGTGGCGCTCCACCATCCCGACCCCGCGACCGCCTGGCCGGCGGTGCACGCCGACCCGACCCGCGCCCGTCAAATCCTGATCAACCTCCTGTCGAACGCCATCAAGTACAACCGGCCCGACGGCCGGGTGGACGTGATCGTGCAGACCGAGCGCAACGACGCGACTGCCGATCCGGGGCAAGATCCGGGGCAAGATCCGGAGCACGGCATGCTGAACGTGGAGGTCCATGACACCGGTTACGGCATCCCGGAGGAACACCGGGAACGCCTGTTCCAGCCGTTCGAGCGCCTGGAACAGGAAGGCAGCGGCGTCGAGGGCACCGGCATTGGCCTGGTCATCTCGCGCGAGCTTGCCACACGCATGGGTGGCGCGCTCGATTTCTCCAGCATCGAGGGCGAGGGCTCGTGCTTCCGCATCCGCCTGCCCCTCGGCCAGCCATCGTCGGCGGCCGACGGGCCCGATCGCGCGCCGCCGGACCCCGCCGAAGGCCACGCCGGCGATGCCGATGCCGATACCGATGCCGTCCCGGCCGCCGCCCAGCGGATCCTGTATATCGAAGACAACCCGGCCAACGTGGAACTGATGCGCGAACTGCTGCGCAACCGGGGCCGGACCGAACTGCGCGTCGCCGGCAGCGCCGAACAGGGCCTGATCACCGCGCGCGAATGGCTGCCCGACCTCATCGTGCTCGACATCCATCTGCCCGGGATGAGCGGCACCGCCGCGGCACGCATGCTCAAGTCGCGGCCCGAGACCCGGCACATACCGCTGATCGCCCTGAGCGCGGACGCCATCCGCGAAAAGGCCGGCGAAGGGAACCAGAACCCCGATCTGGCGGACTATCTGACCAAGCCGCTGGATATCCCGGCCTTCATGCGCAGCTTGGACCGGCTGCTGAACCCGACCGACGACTGAACCGCGATCGCCACGCTGCCATGCTCACACCCGACCAGTCCCAGACCGAAGCCCGCATCCTCATCGTGGATGACAATCCGATGAACGTGGAGCTTCTGACCACCATCCTGGAGGACGCCGGCTTTCAGCATGTCCGGGGCGAGACCCGCCCGCAGCAGGCGGTGGAGTCCTGGCGCGAGGACCCGCGCGACCTGATGCTGCTGGACATCCGCATGCCGGGCATGGACGGCCATCAGGTGATGGAGACCCTGAACGCGGAACTGGGCGAAGGCGACTGGCTGCCGGTGATCGTGCTGACCGCACAGATCGACCCCGACACCCGCCAGCAGGCGCTGGCGGGCGGCGCCCTCGATTTCATCACCAAGCCGTTCGATGCCTCCGAGGTGGTCCAGCGCATCAGCAACCTGCTGCGGGTACGGGCCCTGCACAATGCCACGCAAAACGAGGTGCAGGACCTGTCGCAAAGCCTCGAGACGCAATCCCTGACCCTGCAGCGCAAGGATCGTGATCTGGAATACCTGGCCCACCACGATCTGGCCACCGACCTGCCCAACCGCGCGGCGCTGCTGGAAACCCTGGAGCAATGGCTGCAGGACCCGGCGATCCCGGTGATCGATCTGGTGATGCTGCGTCTGGGAGGACACGAGCCGCTGGAACGCCTGGAGGGGCACGCGGCCGCCGACCTGATGCTGCGCGAGACGGGCCAGCGCCTGCAGGGGTGCCTGGAGACACTGGCGGGAGACACCGCGCTGTGCGGACTGTGGGGCGGGTCCACCTTTCTGCTGCTGGCCGCCAGCGAACACGGTCTGCCCGACGACACCCTGCAGGCCATGCTGGAGAGCAGCACCCGGACGCTGCGCATTGGCCAGTACGAGGTCCGCCCGGAGATCGTGGCCGGACATGCCCGAACCACGGAAGCCGGCCACGACACCGGCGAACTGATCCGCCGACTGATGCTCACGCTGTCCAGGGCCGACCGGCGGCAGCTCCCCTGGCTCAGCTACGCCCCGGAGCTGGAGCAGGCCGCGCGCCGGCGCCACCGCCTGGAACACGACCTGGCCGACGCCCACAACGGGGACGGCCTCTTCCTGCTTTACCAGCCCAAGATCGATCTGGCCATGGATTCCGTGGTCAGTTTCGAGGCCCTGATGCGCTGGGAACACCCCGAGCTCGGACCGGTCTCGCCCGGCGAGTTCATCCCCGTCGCCGAGACCACCGGCGCGATCGTCAACCTGGGCGAGTGGGCCCTGCACGAGGCCCTGGCGGCCACGGCCCGCTGGCGCGCCGCCACCGGCGAGTGCTATCCGGTCGCGGTGAACGTCTCCGCCCGCCAGTTCGAGGCCCTGACCGCGCGTGGCCACACCCTGACCCAGACCGTACGCACGGCGCTGGAGCACACCGGCACCCCGCCCGGCTGCCTCGAGGTCGAGATCACCGAGACCGCGATCATGCACAATCTGGAGGATGCGCTGGACGAACTGCACGCCCTGCGCGACCTGGGGGTGTCCATCGCCATCGACGACTTCGGCACCGGCTATTCCTCGCTCGCCTACCTGCGCCGGCTGCCGGTGTCCACGGTCAAGGTGGACCGCGCGCTGGTCGACGGCATCGCCGACGACCCCGGCATGCGCGGCCTGTTCGAGGCGATTCTCGCGGTGAGCCGCGGCTTCGGCCTGCAGACCGTCGCCGAAGGCATCGAGACGGCGGAAGACGCCGCCCTGCTGCACGAACTCGGCTGCCCGGTGGGCCAGGGGTTCCTCTACCACCGCCCTCTGCCGGAGGCCGAAGCCTGCGCCCTGCTTGCGCCCGACGCGACCGCGGCGAACACGACGGGCACCCGTCACCGCGGAGGGTGAACGGGACGTCGCGCGTCAGCGCCGGACTTCCAGCCGGTCGACGTTCTGGTAGCCGCGCGGCAGCTGCCGCCCGCGGCGCGTGCGCTCGCTGACGTATTCGCCCCACTCCGCCGGCGCCAGCGCCTTGAAGCGCTTGCCGGCATGCACCACCAGGGTATCGCCCGGAGCCAGGGCCACCACCTCCTGCACCCGCTCCGAGCCGTCCTTGAGCGACGCGGCCGGGATCCCGGCCAGCTTGTTGCCCTTGCCCCGCGCGAGCTCCGGCAGCGCAGCCGCCGGGAACACCAGCAGATAGCCGCGCGTGGTCACCACCGCCAGATGGTCGCTCTCCGGATCCGGCACCGCGACGGGCGGCAGCACCGCCGCCCCGGCCGGCACGGTCAGCACGTTCTTGCCCGCCTTCTGCCGTCCCAGCAGCTCCTCCAGACGGGTGATGAAGCCGTAACCGTGATCGGTGGCCAGCAGCCAGCGATCCTCGCCGGCGCCGGTGGCCATGCCGACGAAATGCGCCCCCTCCGCCGGGTTCACCCGGCCCGACAGCGGCTCGCCCTGGCCGCGTGCCGACGGCAGGCTGTGCGCCTGCAGGGTATAGGCACGCCCGGTGGAGTCGACAAACGCCACCGGCTGGTTGCTGCGCCCGGCGACCGCCGCGCGGAAGGCATCACCCGCCTTGTAGTTCAGGCCGCGGGCGTCCACGTCGTGGCCCTTGGCGGCGCGCACCCAGCCCTTCTCCGAGAGCACGATGGTCAGCGGCTCCGCCGGCACCAGCGCGGATTCGTCCAGCGGCCGCGCGGCTTCGCGTTCCACCAGCGGGGATCGCCGCTCGTCACCATAGTCGGCGGCGTCCTTCTCGATCTCCTGGCGCACCCGGGTCCGCAGACGGCGCTCGGACCCCAGGGTCTTCTCCAGCTGGTCGCGTTCCTGCGAGAGCTCGTCCTGCTCGCCGCGGATCTTCATCTCCTCCAGCTTCGCCAGATGCCGCAGCTTGAGTTCCAGGATCGCCTCGGCCTGGGTCTCGCTGAGGCCGAAGCGGCTGACCAGTTCGGGCTTCGGCTCGTCGTATTCGCGGATGATCGCGATCACCTCGTCGATGTTGAGATAGGCGATCAGCAGGCCTTCCAGCACGTGCAGCCGCGCCTGCACCTTCTCCAGGCGCCACTGCAGCCGCCGGCGCACGGTCTCGATGCGAAACTCCAGCCATTCGCGCAGCAGTCCGGGCAGATCGCGCACCTGCGGGCGGCCGTCCAGCCCGATCACGTTCATGTTCACGCGGTAGTTCTTCTCGAGGTCGGTGGTGGCGAACAGATGCGCCATCAGCGCCTCGATGTCCACGCGATTCGAGCGCGGGGTGATCACCAGGCGGGTCGGGTGCTCATGGTCGGATTCGTCGCGCAGGTCCTCGATCATCGGCAGCTTCTTCGCGCGGATCTGGGCGGCGATCTGTTCCAGCAGCTTCGCCCCGGAGACCTGGTGCGGCAGCGCGGTGACCAAGATGTCGTCGCCCTCGCGCTCGTAGCGCGCCCGCGCGCGCACCGACCCCTGGCCGGTGGCGTAGAGCTTCTGCAGATCGGCGCGCGGGGTGACGATCTCCGCCTCGGTGGGGAAGTCCGGCCCCGGCAGGTGCTCGCACAGCTCGTCCACGGTGGCCTTCGGGTGTTCCAGCAGGTGCACGCAGGCCGCGGCCACCTCGCGCAGGTTGTGCGGGGGGATGTCGGTGGCCATGCCCACGGCGATCCCGGAGCCGCCGTTGAGCAGCACGTTCGGCAGCCGCGCCGGCAGCATCTTCGGCTCCTCCAGCGCGCCGTCGAAGTTCGGCACCCAGTCGACCGTACCCTGGCCCAGCTCGGACAGCAGCAGCTGCGCATAGCGCGACAGGCGCGACTCGGTGTAGCGCATCGCGGCGAAGGATTTCGGATCGTCCGGCGAGCCCCAGTTGCCCTGCCCGTCCACGAACGGATAGCGGTAGGAGAACGGCTGCGCCATCAGCACCATCGCCTCGTAACAGGCGGCGTCGCCGTGCGGATGGAACTTGCCGAGCACGTCGCCCACGGTGCGCGCCGATTTCTTGTACTTGGCGGTGGCCGAAAGCCCCAGTTCGCTCATTGCGTAGATGATGCGGCGCTGCACCGGCTTGAGGCCGTCGCCGATATGCGGCAGGGCGCGGTCCAGGATCACGTACATGGAGTAATCCAGGTACGCCTTCTCGGTGAAGTCCTTCAGCGGCAGCTGCTCGCCATTGGCGAACGATTCGGGAGTCAGGGAATGGCTCATGCGCGATTCTCGGCCGGGGAGCGAAACGGAGGGCGACAGGGCTGGATTCCCGCGGGCCACCGTGGCGGGCACCGGGGAAAATCTTTAAGCTGCCGCCCGGCCCGCGTACTGTAGCGGGCCTGCGGCGGTTCATCCACAACGCCGCCACGCCACACCGTCACCGGGAGACCTGCTGTGCTCGACACCGGCTGGGCCGCCAGTGTTTTCGCCGTCGTCTCGCTCGCGATCGCCGTCGCCACCGCCGCGCATGCCCTGCTGCAGCGGCGCGACACCGGCATGCTGATCGCATGGGTCGGGCTGATCTTCCTGCTGCCGCTGGCCGGGTCCATCCTCTACTGGCTGTTCGGCGTCAACCGCATCCGGCGCCGTGCGCATGCCCTGCGCGAGGGGCACCTGCTGTCCGACCTGCAGCCGCGCGAGGGGACACGTCCGGCGCCCCCGGCGCGCTGGGCGCGCCTGGTGCACAGCGGCGACCGCCTGAGCCCGTTCCGCCTGACCGGCGGCAACGCGATGGAACCGCTGTTCGACGGCGACCAGGCCTTCGGGGCGATGCTGGAAGCGATCGACCAGGCGGAACACTCCATCACCCTGGCCACCTACATCTTCGACTACGATGCCCAGGGGCAGCGCTTCGTGCGTCACCTGAAGGCGGCGCGCGAGCGCGGGATCGCGGTGCGCGTACTGGTCGACGGGATCGGCGTACGCTACAGCCGGCGCAACACCGTGCGGCACCTGCGCCGTGCCGACCTCGTCGCCGCCGAATTCCTGCCGGTACACCACATCCCGCGGAGCCTGGCCGCGTTCAATCTGCGCAACCATCGCAAGCTGCTGGTGGTCGACGGGTATCGTGGCTTCACCGGCGGCATGAACATCCGCCGCGGACACAGCCCCAGCGACCCCGGACGTCACCCGATCCAGGATCTGCATTTCGCCGTGCGCGGGCCGGTCTGCCGCCAGCTGCAACGGGTGTTTGCCGAGGACTGGGAATTCACCACCGGCGAACAGCTGAAGGGCGAAACCTGGTTCCCGCCACTGGACGCCGACGGCGGTGCCCTGCTGTGCCGCGGGCTGCCCGACGGCCCGGACGAGGACTTCGAGGTCCTCAACTTCACCCTGCAGGCGGCGATCGCCGAGGCCCGCGAGCGCATCGTGATCGCCACGCCCTATTTCCTGCCCGACCATGCCCTGGTGGGGGCGCTCAAGGCCGCCGCACTGCGCGGGATCCGGGTGGACATCCTGCTGCCGGAGCGCAATAACCTGCGGCTGGTGCAATGGGCCAGCCAGCCCGGCCAGGCGGAGCTGCTGGAACGCGGCTGCCGGCTGTGGCTGACCCCGCCGCCGTTCAACCATTCCAAGATCATGCTGGTCGACGGCGAATGGGTGCTGGCGGGCTCGGCCAACTGGGACCCGCGCAGCCTGCGTCTGAACTTCGAGTTCAACCTGGAAAGCTACGACCCGGGGCTGGGCGGACGCCTGACGCAGTGGGCCGACGGCCTGCTGGAACGTTCGCGCGAGCTCACGCTCACCGAGATCTACCGCCGCCCGCTGCCGATCCGCCTGCGCGACGGCGCCGCCCGGCTGCTCACACCCTACCTCTGATCCGACAGCACCAGTTCCTGGCCGGAACCGTTCTTGGCGACGTACATGGCGTGGTCCGCCTGCTGCAGCAGCTCCTCGGCCCGTTCGCCGTCGTCGGGATAGATCGCCGCCCCCAGACTCAGGCCCACGCGCACCGCCTCCTGATTGATCTCCACCGGCTCGGCGAAACGCTGGTGCAGCTTGTGTCCCACGGCGCGCACGTCCTCGGGTCCGCCCACGGCCTCCAGCAGCAGGACGAACTCGTCGCCCCCCACGCGGGCGACCACGTCACTCTCGCGCACGCCACTGCGCAGGCGCGCGGCCACGGTCACCAGCACCACGTCACCGGCATCGTGACCCAGACGGTCGTTGACCGGCTTGAAGCCGTCCAGGTCGCAGACCAGCAGCGCCAGACGCGTGCCGTTGCGCCGCGCCCGGCTCAGCGCCTGACGCAGGTGTTCCTGCAACAGGCTGCGGTTCGGCAGCCCGGTCAGCGAATCGTGATGGGCCTGATGCCACAGGCGTTCCTCGGAACGCTTGTCGCGCGTGATGTCGCGCACCATGCCCAGCACCCGCTGCGGGCGTCCGTCGGCATCGCGCGATATCTCGCCCTCCACCCGCACGTGCCGCAGCCCGCCGTCGGGCAGTACGACCCGGTGCTCCAGGTGATAATGGCTGCCCTCGGCCAGCGCGGCGTTGATGCCCTGGCGCACCCGGGCACGGTCGTCCGGGTGGATGGCGTGCATGTAGGCCTCGAAACCGGCCGTATCCTGTTCGGGATCCAGACCGAACAGCTCATAGACATTGGTCGACCAGTTGAGCTGCTCGCCGCGGATGCCCCAGTCCCAGTACCCCACGCCGGCGATGCGCTGGGCCTCCTCGAGGCGCGCGGAGGCATCCTCCAGCTCGGCGGTCCGCCGCGCCACCGCGGCCTCCAGCCCGGCCTGGGTCTCGCGCAGGCGCGCCTCGGCCCGGCGGCGCTGCACCAGTTCCTCCTGCAGCGCCGAATGATCCTGGCGGATGCGCCGGCGCACCTGAAAACCGATGCCGGCGATCAGCAGCATGGCCACGCCCGAGGCCATCACCATGACCTGCTGGGTATCCTCATGCTGGCGCACCATCGCGCGAATGTCCGCCGCGTTCTGCTGTTCCAGGGCCTCGAGAAGGCGCTCGATCTGCTCCAGGGTGCGCTCCTGCGCCGGCATGATGCGGGAATACAGGGTCGGCAACGCCTCCTGACGGCCGCCGGCCAGGGCCAGGTCGATCATCTCGCTCATCAGCGGCGCCCCCACCGCGGTCATCTCGCGCAGTTCCGTCAGCAGACGCGCATGGCGGGGATCGTCGATCGCCCGCTCCACCTCGTCGCGCGCCTCGATGAAGCGACGGGCGAGATCACGGAATTCCTGGCGGTACTGATCCTGCATGGCGGGGTCATCGGTGCTCAGGACCAGCGTCGCGCGCAGCGTCCGCTCGCGCACCAGCGCGCGCATGCGGTGGACACTGTCCACCCGCTGCACGTATTCCGCGGTGAGGGACTGGACCTCCTGCTGCAGCTGCTGCACGCGCAACCAGCTGACCACCGCCACCGCCGCCACCAGCAGCAGGACCAGCAGAAAGGCCCCGGTCAGATGCGAAGTCCGCCCGGGGAGCCGACCGGGGGCCGACCCGCGGCTCACATCCTTCCCCGCTGGATCCATGGCTTGACCGACATCCCGCTCCCCCTGTCGAATCGCCTGCCGTGCAGGTGCAACCTCGAGAGTGCCGCGATATGACCGAACAGACAAGCAGCGGGGGATCGTCTGCCCCCGGAAGCCGCGCAGAAATCCGGCGTCTGGAGCAGGTGTACGCCGCGGCGCACTACCGCTTGCAGCTGCCGCCGGGGCCGGCCGGGGCCGCACAGGGTGGCGGCGCGACCCTGGAGCTGCGCATTGGCGAACCCCACGCGGAACTGGCGCGCCAGCTGAGCGTGCGGGGCCATGCCCGGATCACGCTGATCACCGCACACAACCCCTTCAGCCGGCCATCCGGTGCCACGGAGAACGCCCGGCGCCAGGAACAGCTGCGGGCCACGATCACCAGCGCGGGACGGCCCGCCTGGCCGGCCACCAGCGGCGACCCGGACGGAGAATGGCCGGAAGAACCCGGCTTCGGCATCCCCGACCTCCCGCCGGCGATCCGTGACCACTGGCTGAAAAAATTCGAGCAGAACGCAGTGGTGGAGTGCGAACCGCCGCGGGCGCCGGAACTCGTCTGGCACCCGCGCCTGCGGTCCGGGCCGGGCCCCTGAGCGGCCTTTACAGCGGCAACCGGCCGCCGGAGCCCACGGCCACGGTGACCAGACCCAGCACGGTATTGATCGCCACGAACAGGCGGATCTGGCCGACCCGGCGCAGACCCTCGGCGATGTCTCCGGCCTCGGCCGCCTGCTTCAACCGGCGATACGGCGCAAAGAAGATGTGCGCGAAGATCAGCATCATGATGATGCCCAGCAGCAGCATGGTATGCACGCTGGGATGCACCCCGCCCATGCCGCCGAGCACGCCGAAGATCAGGTAGAAGCCCGTCACCAGCACCACCGCGATGGCCGCCCACACCCAGGGGAAGAACCGCCCCAGCACCGCCGGCCACAGGCGCAGGCGCGTGGCGTCATCCAGTTCCGCGTTGGCCGCCGGGCGCAGGATGGCCCAGGCGAAAAACATGCCGCCCACCCAGATCACCACGGCCAGGACGTGGAGCACGTTCGCCAGTGCGTATCCCGTCATTATCATCTCCTTTCGTTGCATTGCGTGAATGGGCGGCAGTGTAGCCGCTCGCGCCGGACGGTGCCGAACCGTCACCCGCGCTGGTCGCTCTTGCGCCCCCGCGATACACGGCGAAGGATGGAGGCATGGCAAGCGACATCCTTCAGGCCACCCTGCAACTCGCGCTCGCCGCCGCGCCCTGGCTGCTGGCTGGGCTGGCGGTCGCCGGGCTGGTGCGCGCCCTGCTGCCTCAGGAACGCCTGCAGGCCTGGCTCGGGGGATCATCGGTGGGGGCCACGGCGCGCGGGGCGGTTGCCGGGGCGCCCTTGCCCCTGTGTTCCTGCGGCGCCATCCCGGCCGCCCTGGCCCTGCACCGGGGTGGCGCCGGACGCGGCCCCGCCACGGCCTTCCTGATCGGCAGCCCCGGCATCGGGATCGATTCGCTGGCGATCAGCTACATCCTGCTGGGACCGCTGATGGCCGTGGTCCGGGGGCTCGGCGCGGTGGTCACCGCGCTGGCCACCGGTCTGCTGGTCGGGGCGGGAAGCCTCGCCCGCCAGTCGCCGCCCGACCCCGGCCCGGACGATGTCGGCGGCGACGCCTGCGCGCAGTGTTTCCTTAACCCGGAGGTTGCCATGTCCACACGGTCCATCGGTCTCGACGACGAACTCCACCCGTATCTGCTCGACGCCTCGCTGCGCGAATCGCCCCTGCTGGCGGAACTGCGTGCGGAGACCGCGGCCCTGCCCGAGGCGCGCATGCAGATCGCCCCGGAACAGGGGCAGTTCATGGCCCTGCTCGCCCGGCTGACGGGTGCCCGGCGCTACCTGGAGATCGGCACCTTCACCGGCTACAGCAGCCTGGCCATCGCCGAGGCCCTGCCGGCCGACGGCCGGATCGTGACCTGTGATCTCAGCCGCGAATGGACCGACATCGCCGGCCGCTACTGGCGCCGCGCCGGCGTCGAGGACCGCATCGACCTGCGCCTCGGACCGGCCGCGGACACCCTGCAGGCCCTGCGCGAAGAAGACCCCGCAGTCGAGCCCTTCGACCTGGCCTTCATCGACGCCGACAAGACCGGCTACCGCGAATACTACGAACACTGCCTCGCCCTGCTGGCACCCGGGGGCCTGGTGATGATCGACAACACCCTGTGGCACGGCACGGTGGCCGACCGCAGCGATCAGCGCGAGGACACGGTAGCGATCCGCGAATTCAACCGGTTCGTGCACCGGGACGAGCGGGTGGACCTGTCGCTGGTGCCGATCGGCGACGGCCTGACACTGGCGCGCAAACGGGCCGCGTGACCCTCTGCTCCGTGCGGGTTAAGGAAACGCTGATCAATGTGCACGCTCGCGCTCGAGTCGCTTTTGCGTGCGAACAAGGCGCGGTGACCGCCGTGCAGTCATTCTGCACAAGGAAGCCGCAACGCCGTGCGCGCGCAAAAGCGGCCGAGCCCCTTCGGGGTTGGCACCCCGGGTTCCCCGATCCGGCGTTGCGCCGCTTGCGGGTAGAACCACTACCCGCTGCACGACGCGCCTTGTCTCGGAAAACCCGGGGTGCCAACGCGAGCGTGCACATTGAACAGCGTTTCCTTAAACTTGAACCATGCACGGTCTTCCATCTCCCTTCCCGCCCCCGGCATGAGCCTGCGCAGCCGCTTCCTGGTGCTCGCCGGCGCCCTGCTCCTGGTCGGACTGGTCGGCGTCTGGTTCGCCTTCGAGCGCATTGCCGAAGGCATCATCGAGCAATGGGGGCAGCACGTCGCGGAAATTCAGGTGCGCTACGACAGCGCCCGCCTGCAGCAGCCGCTGGAACGCGAGATCGCCCTGTCGCACCAGCTGGCCGACTCCACCGCCATCCTCCGGTTCGCCCGCGAACCCGACAACCCCGACAGGGAGGCGGCCGCCATCGAGGAGATGGAGAGCTTTCGTGGCAATTTCCGCGACGAAAACTACTTCGTGGCCCTGCGCGAAAACGGCGCCTACTACCACAACAACGCCGACGACGAATTCGCCGACGACCCGCTGCGCTATCACCTGGACCCCGACGACCCCGATGATGCCTGGTTCTTCCGCCTGATCGAGGAGGAACGCGACTTCCATCTCAACGTCAATCCGGACACCGAGCTGGGGGTCACCAAGCTGTGGATCGACGTACTGATCCGCGACCGCGACGGCTCGATCCTCGGCATGACCGGGACCGGCCTGGAACTGGACGGCATCCTGCGCGACATCGTCGACATCGAGCAGCCGGGGATCACCACGGTGTTCGCCGACTTCAGCGGTGCCATCCAGCTCTACCGCGATCCGGAGTTCATCGAATTCGCCAGCCTGGTGCAGCCGGAGGGTCAGAAAAGCACGGTGGAACGCCTGGTCGACCGTCCCCGCGACCACCAGCGCATCCGCTCCATGATGGACGAACTGCGGAATCTGTCCGATCCGGAAGGCGAGGTGCGCACCGACTTCGTCCAGGTCGACGGGCAGCGCCAGCTGGCGGGCATTGCCCGGTTGCCGGCTCTCGACTGGTATGAAATCACCCTGCTGGACCTCGACAAGGTGATGCCGGTGCGCCATTTCGCGCCGGTCCTGGTGGTCTTCGCTTTCACCCTGGTGCTCACGCTGCTGCTGGTCCACCTTGCGCTGCAGCGCCTGATCTTCCGCCCGGTGGCCGCACTGGAAACGGCCATGGCGCGCATCCAGGCGGGCGACCTGCGGCCGGTCGAACTGCCCGAGGGGCGTGGCGAGATCGGCCGCCTGATCCGCCATTACCACGGCATGGCCGAGGCCATCCGCAGCCACACCCGCGACCTCGAAACCAAGGTCCGCGAACGCACCGAGGCACTGCACGAGATGGCCCGCAAGGACCCGCTGACGGGCCTGGTGAACCGGCGGGGCATGGACGAACTGCTGGACGACCACGTCCGGAGCGCCCGGCGTTCCGGGGAGCCGTTCGGCGTGATCTACCTCGATCTGGACCACTTCAAGCCGCTGAACGATACCCACGGCCATGCCGAGGGTGACGTGACCCTGACCCGGGTCGCCGAACGGCTGCGCGAAATCCTCGGCCCCGACGATCGGGTCGCGCGCTGGGGCGGGGACGAATTCCTGATCCTGCTGCACCCCTGCGACGAAGGCCGCCTGGCGGAGACGGGGCAGACCGTCGTGGATGCCGCCGCCCGGGTCGAAACGCCGGAGGACACGCCGGTGACCTTCAGCGCCGGGGGCCATCTCGCGCAGCCCGGCGAACCGGTGGACGAGATCCTCGAACGCGCCGACCATGCCCTGTATGCGGCCAAGGCCTCGGGGCGCAGCCGCTTCGACGCTGTGTGAATCAGGGATTGCGCGGGGGACGCGTGTACCAGAACCAGCTCAGACGCCGCGAACGCAAGCTCCAGGGCAACAGCAGCACCTGCAGCACCACCAGGACGTGGCGCGCGGGGTGAAACCAGTCCTCCTTGCGCCCGGAGGTCAGCACCGGCGTCTGCAGGATTTCGAAACGCTGCCCGCGCGCCCTGCCCCGGCGCTTCAGCGCCCGTGACAGGAACACCTCCTCGCCGGCATAGACCGCCTCGCTGAAACCGCCCACGGCCGCGAACGCCTCGCGGGTGCAGAATACGTAGCAACCCGCGGCCAGCCCCAGGCGCGCGGAGAGGGCGTTCCATACGGCCGCGCCCCAGCGATATATGCGATGGTCGAGATGATCAAAGGCGACCCGGGCGCCACCGCCGCACACCGTTCCGCTGTCGAGCGCGTCCAGCGTGGCCTGCAGCAGTTCGGCATCGGGCCAGGTGTCGGCATCGACGAACAGCAGGTACTGCCCGCGAGCCGCCCCGGCACCCGCATTGCGCGCCCGGCTGATCCTGCGCTCCGGCTCGTACACCACCCGGCAGCCCGCGCGCTGCGCGATCTCCGGGGTGGCATCCGTGGAGGCATTGTCGACCACGATGATCTCGCTGGCCCGTTCGACACCGGCCAGCGCCCCCTGGACCGCGGCCAGGGTCCGCGGCAGCCATTCCGCCTCGTTCCACGCGGGGATGATCACGGACAGGCCCGGAGCACCGCGGACAAAAGCGTCGAATTTCACGGATTCACCTCCTCGTCGGCCGTCGCGCACGGAACTGGGGAAACTACACCGGGCCGCACTCGTCTACCATGGTGGACAAATCGAGGCATCCGGAGACTCCTCATGACCCGCAATCCAGCCACCCGACTGTTACTCCTGGCCGTGCTCGGGCTCCTGCTGGCGCTGCCACCGGCCACCTGGGCGGAATCCGGCGACGGGACCACCGCTGCCGAAACCACCAGCGAGTCGATGAAGAGCCTGCGCGAGGACTGGCAGCAGCGCCGCGAGCAGCTGCAGCGCGATGCCGAAGAAGGCGACGAGACCGCACGCGAGCGCACCCGGGATACCCTGGACGCGATGGATGACACCCTGCAGCGCCTGCACCGGGAGGCCAGCGAGACCTGGGACGATCTCGCCGACACCACGCGCGAAAACCGCGAACGGGCCTTGCAGGCCCTGGACGACGAACGCGATGCCCTGGCCGCCTGGTACGACGACATGGAACTGCGCAGCGGGCGCGCCGGCGGGTCGATCCGCGAAGGCTCGCGCAAGGCCTGGGAAGGCGTGCGGGACGGCTCGCGCGAGGCCTGGGGCGGCGTCCGCGAAGGTTCCCGCGAGGCCTGGGATGGCGTGCGCGACGGGTCGCGGGACGCCTGGGGCCGCATCCGCGACGGCTCGCGCGACGCCTGGGACGGGGTCCGTGATGCCTTCGGCGGGGACGACTCGCCGGACGAAGGGGAAGCCGAGTGACCGCGACCCTGCGAACGTCCCCGCTTCTCGCCCTGGCCCTGGCCCTGCTGGTGACCGGCTGTGACGGCGGCTTCTGGTCCGGCGAGCCGGAACACCGCGAACGCACCGACAACCCGGAGATCCTCGCGCGCGGCGAGCACCTCTATCAGCAGTACTGCGCGGCCTGCCATGGCGAGGACCGCGAGGGGGCGGAGAACTGGCACCAGCCGGACGAAGACGGCAACTGGCCCCCGCCGCCGCTCGACGGCTCGGCCCACACCTGGCACCACCCCTGGTGGCAGCTCAAGGACATGATCCGGTACGGCGGTCAGGCCCGTGGCGGCACCATGCCCTCGTTCGAGGAACAGATCGACGAAGAAGACGCCGAGGCCATCATCTACTGGCTGCAGTCGCACTGGCCCGACGAGGTCTACGAGGCCTGGCTGGACTACGACCGCAGTACGCCCACACCCGCAGACTGGGAAGAGGCCACCGGCCGCGAGTGGGTCACCCACACCGACTGATACCGGCCGGGGCGGGGACCGGACCTGACCAGCCCGGTCAGGTCCCGGCCCCGGCCCACCCCATGCGCCGGAACACCAGCTTCTCGCCTTCCACGATCAGGAACACCGCCATCCCGAACAGCAGGATACGCGCCCAGTCCCCGGTATCGATGGCGGTGGTGCCGAACAGGGTGTGCATCACCGGCACGTAGGTGAACGCCAGCTGCAGCACCACCAGCACCCCGATGGCGATCCACATCGCTCGCGAGCGGAACAGCTCGCCGCCCGCCAGCACCGGCTGATGGATCAGGCGCAGGTTCAGCAGGTAGAAGGCCTGACCGGCCACCAGGGTGTTGATGGCCACGGTGCGGGCGAGGTCATCGGCCACCCCCAGCACCTCCTCCATGTACACGAAGTGGCCGAAGGTCCCCAGCCACAGCAGGATGGCCACGAACGGGATCCGCCACAGCAAAAAGCCCGACAGCAGCGGGGTGTCGGGCGCACGCGGCGGACGCCCCATCACCCCCGGCTCGGTCCGTTCGAAGGCCAGCGCCATCGCCAGGGTCACCGAGGTCACCATGTTCACCCACAGCACCTGCACCGGGGTCAGCGGCAGGGCCAGCCCCATCAGGATCGCCATCATGATGGTCAGCGACTGCCCGGCATTGGTGGGCAGCATGTGCAGGATGGCCTTGCGGATGTTGTCGTAGACCGTGCGGCCTTCCTCCACTGCATGCGCGATGGAAGCGAAGTTGTCGTCCGCCAGCACCATCTCCGAGGCCTCCTTGGCCGCCTCGGTCCCCTTGTGGCCCATGGCCACTCCCACGTCGGCCCGTTTGAGGGCCGGCGCGTCGTTCACCCCGTCCCCGGTCATGGAGACGATTCGGCCGTTGCCCTGCAGTGCCCTGACCAGCCGCAGCTTGTGTTCAGGCGTGGTGCGCGCGAACACGTCGGTATCTTCCACCGCGCGCGCCAGTTCGGCGTCATCCATGGCTTCCAGCTGCTGGCCGGTCAGCGTGCCGCCCTCGCCGCGCAGGCCCAGCTGCTCGCCGATCGCCCGCGCGGTGGCCGCGTGGTCGCCGGTGATCATCTTGACCCGGATCCCGGCCCGCTGGCACTCGGCGACCGCGGCGATCGCCTCCTCGCGCGGCGGATCAATGATCCCGACCAGCGCCAGCAGGGTGAAGCCACCCTGCTCCACGTCGCCATAGGTCAGCTCGCGCTGCTCGGCGGTGGTGGCGCGCCGGGCGATGGCCAGCAGGCGCTGACCGCGTGCCGCGATCGCGTCCATCGCCGCATGCCATTCATCCGCCCGCAGCGGCTCGCGACCGTCGGCGGTGGCCTGATGCTCGCACAGCTCCAGCACCCGTTCCGGGGCCCCTTTCAGGTAGATGCGCCCGTGGCCGTCGTGGTCGTGATGCAGGGTCGCCATGTAACGGTGATCCGATTCGAACGGGATCACGTCGGTGCGCGGCAGGCACTCGTGCTCGTGGCGCGCGCTCAGGCCGGCCTTGAACGCCGCCGTCACCAGCGCCCCCTCGGTGGGGTCGCCCTGCATCACCCACTGACCGTCCTTTTCGAAGACCTCCGCGTCGTTGCACAGCAGCCCCGCACGCAGGACCTCTTCCAGACACGGGGCATCGGCCGGCTCCACCTCCACCCCGTCACGCGTGAAATCGCCGTGCGGCGCATAACCGACCCCGCTGACCCCGTATTCGCCGGCGCCGGTCAGCAGGGTCTGCACGGTCATCTCGTTGCGGGTCAGGGTCCCGGTCTTGTCGGAACAGATCGCCGACACCGAACCCAGCGTCTCCACCGCCGGCAGCTTGCGGATGATCGCATTGCGCCGCGCCATCTTCTGCACCCCGATGGCCAGGGCGATGGTCAGGATCGCCGGCAGGCCTTCGGGGATGGTGGACACCGCCAGGCTGGCGGCCGCCAGGAACATCTCGTCCAGCGGGTAATCGCGCACCCAGAAGCCGAAGGCAAAGGTCGCCGCCGAGATGACGATGATGACGCCGGCCAGCCAGCGGCCGAACTGCGCCACCTGGCGCACCAGCGGCGTCTCGAGGCTCTCCACCTCGCCCAGCATGGTAGAGATGCGCCCGATCTCGGTATCGCCGCCGGTGGCCACCACCACCCCGGTACCCCGGCCGAAGGACACCAGCGTGCCGGAGAACGCCATGCCGCGCCGATCGCCCAGGTCGGCGCCTTCATCGACCGCGGCCGTATCCTTCTCGACCGCCACCGACTCCCCGGTCAGCACCGCCTCCTCGACCTGCAGGTTGCGGGTTTCGAACAGCCGCACGTCGGCCGGCACGCGATCCCCGGCCTGGAGATAGACGATATCCCCCGGCACCAGGGTATCCGCGGGAACCTCGCGGCGTTCGCCGTCGCGCCGCACGACCGCCTGCGGCGAGAGCATCCTGCGGATCGCATCCAGCGCCTTTTCCGCCTTGCCCTCCTGGACGAAGCCGATCAGCGTGTTGATCAGCACCACCGCCAGGATCACCCCGGTGTCCACCCAGTGGCCCAGCAGGGCGGTCCCGATGGCCGCCAGCACCAGGATGTAGATCAGGATGTTGTGGAAATGACGCAGGAAGCGCCGCAGTACCCCGGCCTTCTCCGGCGGCTTGAGGGCGTTGGGACCGAAACGCTCCAGCCGTTCACGGGCCTCGTCGCTGCTCAGCCCCTCGCGTGCGGCGTCGTGGCGCCGCAGGGCCTCGTCGGCTTCCAGTGCGTGCCACGGAGGGGTGGCACCGGTATCGTCCCCGGAGCCGCCGGGCGTGTCAGAGGTGTCGGGGGCATCGGGACGGGATTCATCCATGGGCGGGCTTCATCCGGGTGGTTGGTGCGTCACGGTTCAATCCTGTCGGAGTTCGGCGCCGGCTACAAGCCCGCCGATTCCGTGACAGAACGCACAAAAAAGGCCGCCCCGGTCGCCCGGGACGGCCCTTTTTCTCAGTCAAGGCCCTGCCGGTTCAGAAATTGAAACCGACCTTGGCCATCACGCGCATGTTGTCCATGTCCTCGCGCGAGCCGGCGAAGCGGTCGCTCTCGGTGATCTGGTAGCGCGCTTCCATGCCGACGAACAGGGTGTCGTCCACGTCGTACTGCACCGAGCCGCCGAACTGCCCGGCCCACAGACCGTTGCGGTCACCGTCCAGCTTGGTGTTTACATAGCCCAGCCCGGGCCCGAAGCCCATGGTCACGCTGTCGGCAACTTCAAACTCCCAGTGGGTGTTCAGTTCGGTGCTGGTCATCCGCAGCGGGCCGTCGTCGAACTCGGTCACGCTCAGACGATGGCGCAGCACGCCGTTGTCCGGCTGGAACAGCAGGCAGTCGGCGCCGATTTCCAGACCATAGGCCGGGTCATCTCGCAGATCGGAGTCGGTGGTCCACAGGCCACCCCCCATCACCGCAAAGCTCGGGTTGAGCCCCATCCCGTCGGCACTGGCGGTGCCGACCGCCAGGAGCGGAGCGGCGGCCATTGCGAACATCATCCTGCGTACCTGCATGTCGAACTCCCGGAAAAGCTTGTGTTTCACGGTAGTTTAACGCTGACACCCGATCCGTAAAACTCCCGGGACAGGTGCCGGTGCTCCGCAAGCCTGCCGCAGCCGTTACCGATCGACCGCACCGGCGGGAGCGGAAGGAATTTCCCGCGAGCCCGTATCATCTACTCAGGGTGAGGCAGATGCGCAGAGCGGTGGCCCGCGACACGGATCCCGGATCTGGCCGGGAACCCTCGTCATCTGTAACACTCGAAAGCAGCGTCCGGAATACACCGTGAAAAACACCGGACGTTGTCAGCGAAGAACATTCACAAGCCTACGCAAGTACGGAGGTTCCCCATGTCCGACAAGCACAACGCCGATCGCCGTGCCTTCCTGCGCCGTGCATCCGCCGCGGTAGCCGCCATTCCGGTGGTGAGCCTGATGGGCACGCAGTCCGTCCACGCCGCGGACGAGAAGGCCGAAGACGGTCACGCCCACGACTACGTCAACGACGCGGCCGATGCCGCGGATCACCCGCAGTTCCAGGAAGGCGCGCGCTGCGACAACTGCGCCTTCTGGAACGCCAACGTGGATGCCCCGGAAGGCTGGGGCGGCTGCTTCCACCAGGATTTCCAGAACGTCCTGGTGAACGAAGGCGGCTGGTGCGACGCGCACGTGATGAGCTGATTCACGGGCACGTCCCGACCCCGCCGGTCACGCATCGGCGGGGTCTTCCCTCACGATCTCCGCGTCCTCCAGCGCTCCGCCGGCCTCACGATAAGCCACCCGCCGGTTGGTGATCTCGAATACCCCCTCGGCGTGCCGCACGTCGCCCGCCAGCATGCGTTCGTCCAGACGTTCGAACAGGCGCTGCAGCGCCAGCGCAATGCCCTCCCGGGCTCGCACGTCCAGACCGTATCCTTCCCAGTTCGCGCGCGCGCTCGCCAGACGCGCGTACCCGGCCTGCACGAAGCCCGCAACCAGCAGTGCCCGCAGGGCCCCCTGCCCCGCCCACTGAGCCAGCCCGCGCAGATGCTCCGGATCGGGGCGCGTATCCGTGCCGGGCCGCAGGGCTTGCGGCAACAGGGCCGGCCAGTCGTCCGCGACCGGACGCCCGGGCAGCAGGTCCTCGTCGATCATCTGACGATAGTCCTCCACCGGATCCGAGCCCGTGCGCAGCGCCAGCTGCATCAGCGCCCCCGCCTCGTCGAGGTAGCCGGAGAGCGCAAAGCCGCACAGGTGGTGATCCACGATGTCATGCACGAAGACCGAGGTGGGGATGCGTTCGCCGGTGAACGGTGTCGCGGCAATCACGTCCTCGCCCAGTCCGGGAAGGGCCAGCTTCCAGCCGCGCGCGCCGAAGCCATCCTCCCATGTCCTGCGATACCGCACCGGCACATGCACCGGCGACGTGGCCGATCCACCGGAGGTACCCGGGGCCCCGTCATCCGAAACGCCCCGTGCAGAGCCATTCGCTTCGTTCATGGGATCTGCCATCGGATCTCCTCCCCTTGCGTTAACCGACTGGTCAACTAGACTGTAGATCATGACGACCGGAGACCAAAGCCGACAGGCCCTGATGGATGCCACCCGCGGTCTCGTGCTCACCCGCAGCTACGGTTCGGTGGGCATCGCCGGCATCTGCGAGCGCGCCGGCGTGCGGCGCGGCAGCCTGTATCACTTCTTCCCGGGCAAGGAGGATCTGGTCATCGCCACGCTGGAGGCGCTGTACGGCGAGTTCGAGGCGGAAGTCCTGCAGCCCGCCCTGCGCGGACCCGGCGGACTGCGCGAGCGGATCACCGCCTTCGTCGGCGCGATCCACGCATTCCAGGCCCGCATGCAGGCCGCGGAGGGTCGCCTTCCCGGCTGCCCGTTCGGCAGCCTGGCGGTGGAAACCGGCACGCAGAGCCCGCGCCTGCGCGCAGCCATGCAGGGCCATCTGGACGCGATCCGCGCGCGATTCCGCGCGGCCCTCGACGCGGCCGTCGCGCACGGCGAACTGGACGCACGCACCGACACCGCCCGCCTCGCCGATCACTGGCTCGCGCTGATGGAGGGCATCCTGCTGATGGCACGGGCGGAACAGGATGCGGACACCATCCTGCGCCTGGCCCCGGCGCTGCAGGACCTGCTGCTCACCACCCATCCCGACGGAGACGCGCCATGACGACCGAATCCGATTTCCCCCTGCACGACCGCGCATCGGCCCCTGCGGCCGCCAGCAGTTTCGACCGCGCCGAGGCCACCTTCGGCATGGTCCCCAACCTGATCCGCAAGATGGCCACCGCCCCGGCCCTGGCCGCGGCCTATCTCGATCTCAACGAACTCCTGCAGCAGACCTCGCTGAGCGGCGAGGAACAGGCCGTGCTCCTGCTCACCGTCAGCCGTTTCCACGCCTGTGATTACTGCATGGCCGCCCACAGCATGACCGGCCGCATGGCCGGCGTCGCCGATTCGGTGGTAGATGCCCTGCGCGAGGACCGGCCGCTGGAGGCCCCCGCGCTGGAGGCCCTGCGCGGGTTTGCCCGGGCCATGCTGGAACACCGCGGCTGGGTGGACGAGACGGACAAGCAGGCCTTTCTGGAGGCCGGCCACACCCCGCAGAAGATGCTGGAGGTTATCCTCGTCATCGGCCTCAAGACCCTGTCCAACTACACCAACCACCTCGCCGCCACACCGGTGGACGAGCCGATGCAGGGCGAACGCTGGACCGCCCCGACCGGCGGCTGAGACAGAGCGCAGCCCGAATGAACCGGGAAATACGTCCACGCGTGCTGCTGCTGTCGGCCTATCGTGCCGACAGCCATGCCGCGTGGGCGGACGCCCTGGTGACCGCCTTTCCCGGCATCGACTGGCAGCGCTTCGAACTGCCCGGGCGCCATTTCCGCTGGCGCATCCGCGGCAACCCGATCTCGTGGCTGGATGCGCTGGAAGGCGTGCGCCCCGATGCGATCGTCGCCACCTCGATGGTGGATCTGGCCACGCTGCGGGGCCTGCACCCGCCGCTGGCGGCCCTGCCCGCGCTGTACTACTTCCACGAAAACCAGTTCGCCTACCCGGTGGGCGAGCATCAGGTGCGCTCCATCGAGCCGCAGATAGTGCAGGTCTACGGCGCGCTGTCCGCCGGGCGCATCGCATTCAACTCCGCATTCAATCGCGATTCCTTCCTCGACGGCCTGCGGGCCCTGTTGCGGCGCATGCCCGACGCAGTCCCGCCCGGCGTCCCCGAACGCCTGGCCGAGCGGGCCCGCGTACTCCCGGTCCCGGTCGCGCCGCCGCGGCGCCCCGACGGGGGAACACCCGAACGTGACCCGGGACTGATCCTGTGGAACCATCGCTGGGAATACGACAAGCGCCCGGAACTCTTCGCCGACGCCCTGGAAAGACTGGCCGCGCGCGGGCGGGACTTCCGCCTGGCCCTGCTGGGTCCGCGTCCGGAACCGCCCCCCGACGCCCTGCAGCGCATCCGGCAGCGTTTCGGTGCATGCATCGTCGCCGACGGGCGCGTGCCACGGGAGGAATACGACGCCCTGCTGCGGCGCGCGGGCATCGTGGTCAGCAGCACCGCACACGAATTCCAGGGACTGTCGATGCTGGAGGCCAGCGGCGCCGGCGCGCGTCCGCTGGTCCCGGACGCCCTTTGCTACCCGGAGCAGTACCCGCCCGAATACCGCTATCCGGCCGGCGACCCCGAGGCCCTGGCCGCGCGACTGGAACGCTGGCTCACCGACGGCCTGCCGCCACCGGTGGACGTCTCGGCGCTGGAAACCGACGCGCTGCTGCCGGCCTGGGCGCGGGCCCTGGAGGACCTGACCGGGAGCGTGCTCAGTCCAGCGCCACTCGCGACCCGGTGAGCGGCGCCGATTCGTCCTCGACGAACACCGGCCGGATCACGTCGCGGTAGTTGCGGATGCGCTGGACGTAGTACACCGGCTGGTAGCCACGCGCATAGCCGTAACGCAGGTCGCTGTAGTAACGCTCCTCGGTCAGCAGTGGCAGCACCTCGCGCATGTCCGCCCAGCGGTCGGGATCGCGGCCCAGCTCGCGCGCCAGGCGCCGCGCGTCCAGCAGATGCCCGCGGCCGATGTTGTAGCTGGCCAGCGCGAGATAGGTGCGGTCCGGTTCCGGAATGTCCTCATCCAGGCGCTCGTGCATCTGACGCAGGTAACGCGCGCCGCCGCGAATGCTCTGCTCCGGATCCAGGCGATCCTCGATCCCCAGCTCCTGCGCGGTGCGCTGCGTCAGCATCATCAGGCCGCGCACCCCGGTGGGACTGCGGGCTTCCGGATCCCAGTGCGACTCCTGGTAGGCCAGCGCGGCCAGCAGATCGGCGGGCATTTCGTACTCGTCCGCGGCCTCCTCGAACACCGGCCGGAAATCCGGCAGCCGCTGGTCGATGCGCCGGGTCAGCGCGCGCAGGTCGACGAAGTCGAATTCGGGTACATAGGCGTAGTACAGCTCGTCCACCCGGGCGCGGGCCTGCGTGCCCTCGTCGGTGTCCATCCAGGCGCGCGCCTGTGCGGCCAGCCCCTCGAAATCGGGGTGCAGGTACCAGCCGATCGCGCGGACGTCACTCAGGTCGAAGGCCACTTCCAGATGCGGGAACATGCGCCGATTGAGTTCGGCGATATGCGAGTCCGCCACGGTGCAGTCCAGCCGGCCCTCTTCCACGGCCGCCAGCAGCCGCTCGGTACCCTCGGGCTCGGCACGGTAGGGCACGGGCTCCTCCAGCGCCTGCAGCGTTTCCACGTAGGCACTGCTGGCACTCACCGCCAGCTCCAGCCCGTCCAGGTCGGCGGCCGTCTGCGGCTGCGGACGCTGGTCACGATGACAGACGACCTGCTCGGTCACCTCGGTGTGCTGCGGCCCGCGGAGGAAATCGGCATCGCGCGACTCGAGGTGCGTGAGCCCGGCCGCGGCCATGTGGACCTCTCCCGAGGCGAGGGCCCGCAGCACGGCATCGACCGAATCCACCACCTGCCACTCGACGTCCCAGCCGCGGGCGTCGGCGAACGCCTCCACCAGATCGTGTTCGGGGCCCGCGGTCTCGGTATGGCGGTCGTAGAACCAGGCGGTGGGTGCGTTGCGGGTGACCACCACCAGTTCGCCCGCTTCCTCCGGATGCGCCAGCGCGGACGCCTCCACCCCGGGCACCTCGGACTGCCCTTCGCCGGGGCCGCAGGCCATCAGTATGGCCGCGCCGGCGACCATCAGGCCCGACCGAAACCAGTGACGCGCATGCTGCGAACGATTGAGCAAGATCGATGACATGAGATCCCTCCCGATTGGCTGTCTCCTGACAACCCACTATCCTGAATGGTCATTGCTACCTTCGAGCACTGAGACCCCGTTCACAACCAACCCCGACATGATCAGGGTTGGGATGCGGAACCCGCAGCCGCGCCGGATGATCCACCAAAGCAGCCTCGACCGCCGCCAGGGACACCGACATGGAATACGCCCCACTGCTGGACATCTTCGGCATCATCCTGCTGGTCGCCGGCGCCATTACCGCGCTGGTCGCCGTGCAGGATGCATTCACCCGGCGCGAACGGGCACGCCCGGTGATCGGCCGCTTCACCGCCCGCACCCTGGGGCTGGCCGGTGGCGGCGCGGCGGCCGCCGCCATCGGGCTCGCCCTGCTGCTGATTTAAGCCGGCCCTTGTATCCGGCCGGCGGGGTCGCTACCTTCGGCTGCCAGTCGGATCACGAGAATCCGTGTCACGGGTGTGAAGGGGGGAACCATGCCTGTTCGACCGCGCCATCTCGCGGCCGCGGCCATCGCCGTGCCGCTCGGTCTGGCCCCGGCCACCGTGCTGGCCGCCGGCTTCTACCTGCAGGAACAGGGGGTGACCGGCCTGGGCCGGGCCTATGCCGGTGAGGCCGCCGTCGCCTCCGACGCCAGCACCATCTATTTCAACCCCGCCGGCATGACCCGCCTGGAAAGCGCCGAGGTGCAGGCCGGTGCGCATCTGCTGTTCCCGCGCTCCAGCACCCGCAACGACGGCTCGCGCTTCACGAATGCGAACGGCCAGACGTCGCCCGTGGAGGGCAGCGAGGGCGACAACCCCTACGACCCCACCCCGCTGCCCAGTTTCTACTGGGCCGAGCCACAGTCGGATCGCGTATGGCTGGGCTTCGGCCTGGGCACCCATTTCGGACTGAAGGGCGAGTACGACGACGATTTCTTCGCCCGCTACGACTCGCTGGAGACCGACCTGCGGGTGCTCAACCTGCAGCCCAGCATCGCCGTGCAGGTCAGCGACCGGGTCTCCGTCGGCGGTGGCATCGACCTGCAGTACGCCGATGCCACGCTGCGTGCGGCCATCCCGGACCCGATTGGTCCGGACCCGGCACTCGACGGCGAATACCGCCTGGAAGGGGACAGCTGGGACGTGGGGTACAACCTCGGCGTGCTGATCGACCTCGCGGACACCACTCGCCTCGGGTTGCACTATCGCAGCGGGGTGACCCACACGCTCAAGGGCACTGCCCGGGTGTCCATGCCCGAAAACGGCCCGATCAGCCGACCGGTGATCGCAACCGGCGAGGCCGACCTCAAGCTCCCGGACATCGCCAGCGCCGCGCTCAGCCATCGCTTCAACGAACGCTGGACCGGGCTGCTGCAGTACACCTGGTTCAAGTGGTCGAACTTCGACGAGATCGCGGTGGAGTCCAGCCACCCACTGGCCGAACAGGAGCTGGAGCAGGACTATCGCAACAGCTACGCCCTGGCGATCGGGGCCGAATACGAGCTCAACCCGGCCTGGACCCTGCGCGGCGGCATCCAGTACGACCGCACCCCCACCCGCGACAGCCACCGCTCGACCCGAACCCCGGACGGCGACCGCACCTGGCTGTCGCTGGGGGCCTCCTGGCATCCGTCGGAACGACTGAGCGTCGACCTCGGCTACTCCTACGTCCACGTGTCGAGCGAGGACATCGAACTGACCCGCGAATTCGACACCGGCACGGTGGAATACAGCGGCAGCACCCGCGGGCGGGTGAACATCCTGTCGGCAGGGCTGCGCTACCGCTACTGACCCCGTGCGGGCCCGGTGGGCCCGGTGGACTCGGTGGTCACGTCGCAGGCCTGTTCCAGCGCACGCCGGTCGGCCTCCGCGAGTCGCTCGCGCCCCGCATTCTCGGCACCCAGACTGGCGTGCATCACCGCCGCCGGATCCGCAACATGGCCGATGCCCAGCGCATGGCCCAGCTCGTGCGCCAGCACCAGCGTCAGCCGTTCGCGGTCGGCGGCCTGATAGACCGTGATGGCGCGTCCGTCGGCGGACTGTTCGTACAGTCCCACGTTGAATCCGGTCGCTCCGCGCGAGCGCTCGTTGTGACCGTCCGCACGGGCATTGTAGTCCGCGATCGCCGCGTCCAGCTCCGCCCGGCGTTGTTCCAGTTCTTCGCGGCGTTCGTCCAGGCGCTCGGCCCGGCGGTTCAGCTGGCGCCGCTGGCCCTCGATGGCCTCCGCTTCGCGCTCCAGCCGCGCGCGACGCGCCTCGCTGCGGCTCCCCTCGCCGGCATTCCAGGCGGAAACGTCGCGCCGGTGAGCCGCCTGGCGCTCTGCCAGGTCTTCGCGGTCTTCCCCATGGCGGCGGAGGTCCGCCTCCAGCGCGGAGCGCGCGTGATCCAGACGATCGCGCCGTCGCTCGATCTCCGCGTACCGTTCTTCCAGCCCCGAGCGGACCTGCTCGCGCCGCAGGGCCTCGGCCTGCCGCTCGTCGAACACCAGCCGCACGGCCACGCCCTCGCCCGCCCGCTCACGAAACAGCCGGGCGTCGGTCACCGCCTCCCACATCCGGCGGGCATCGCGCAGGGCCGCGCGCACTTCGTGTTCCTCCAGACCGAACGCCGTGTCCACCCGATCGAGATGAAAGGTCACCGGGAGCCGGCACCCCGGCGCAACCGGGTGCTCCGCGAACGCGGCCGGGGCCGGCGCGTCCGCCTCCCGCGCGTCGTCCTGCACCAGCTCGCGCCAGGCTCCGGCCGCGACCAGCACAACGATCAGCGGCAACCACCAGCGTCCCGTCATTGCGTACTCCTCGTCCCCTCCAAATGCAGAGTTGCCACACCTCCGGCCCCCATGCAAGATGGACCGGGAAAGCCCTTTTCCGCATCCGGAGAACCGTCATGCTGCGATTCCTGATCCCGCTGGCCCTGCTGGCCCTGCCCGTGGCCGCCCAGGCCGAGACCCCCAACCTCGAACCCGGTGAATGGGAGTACACCCATACGACCACCATCGAAGGCATGCCCCAGATGCAGGACCAGGTCGAAGTCACCCGCGAATGCGTGACGCAGGAGGACATCGAAAAGGGCGAGGACGTCATCGAGGTTCCGGAAGAATGCACCCTGGATCACGTGGACGTCCGCTCCGACGGCGCCGACTTCGCCATGACCTGCACCGATCCGCAGGGCGGCCGCGCCACCATGGAAGGCGAGATGCGCTTCATGGGAACGCGTTCCGAAGGCACCATGACCACCGACGTCGACAGCCCCATGGGCCCGATGACGATCATCATGGAGATCGAGGGCGAGCGCATCGGGGACTGCTGACCCGTGGCTCGACCCGCGGGACGAACGGACTACAGCAGTCCCAGATGTTCCGTCAGCAGGTACCAGACGACATAGCCCCCGTACAGGATCAGGAAGATCACGCTGAGGATGGTGATCGGCCGATAACCCTTGATCCGCACCTCGTAGGAGATGTCCTCGCCGCGTGCCCGGCGGCGGCGCACCTCCAGCCAGCGCGACACCCGCCACCAGATGAACAGCAGGATCAGGATCGCGGTCAGGAACTTCAGCATCGGGGGAATCTTCTCGCAGTGGTGCTGAACGCGACACTACCCGAGAACGCCGCGCGCCGCATCGTGGACCCGATCCGGAGCCGGACTCCGGGGGGCGGTCCCCGCGATCACCGCCGCTTTGCATGCCGGGTCGCGGGCGCATCCCAGGGGTCCTCGGGCCACGGATGCTTCGGATAACGCCCCTTCAGCTCGCGGCGCACCTCCGGGTAGCCGTTCGCCCAGAAGCTCTTCAGGTCCTGGGTGACCTGCACCGGGCGCCCGGCCGGTGACAGCAGATGCAGCATCACCGCCACCCGGCCGCCGGCAACCGTCGGGGTATCGGTCAGGCCGAACAGCTCCTGCAGCTTGACCGCCAGCACCGGCGGCTCGCAGGTGTAGTCGACCCGGTGGGCGGAACCGGACGGCACCTCGATGCGCGCCGGCGCCTCGCGTTCCAGTTGCTGCTGCTGGGCCCAGTCCAGGCGTGCGCGCAGGATCGCCGCCAGATCGAGGCGTTCCAGATCGCGCCGCCGCGTGATCCCGGCGAGATACGGCCCCAGCCACTGCTCGAAGTCCGCCAGCAGCGCGGCATCGCTCATATCCGGAAACCCCGCCTCCGGCATCGCCTCGTGCAGCAGGTGGATGCGGGCGCGGAGCTGACTGGCCGCCGCGTCCCACGGCAGCCGCTCCAGCCCCTCGCGGCGCAGCCGTGCGCACCACGGGGCGACGGTGTCGGCGGGATCCGCCAGCGCGATCATCTGCCGTTCGATCACCAGCGTGCCGACCCGGCGGATACGCGCATTCTCCAGGCGCGCTCCGTCCTCCACCCAGTCGCAGCGCGTCTCGCGGTGGAACAGCTCCGGCGCCTCGCGTTCCAGCACCGCCGGATCCAGCGCCACCGCGCAGCGGATGCGGGCCTCGCGTTCGGCATCGCTGCAGTCCACCGCCACCAGGAATTCCGCATGCGCCAGGCGTTCGCGCTCCGGCAGCACCGCGCCGCGGCCGTTGCCCATCACGAAACGCCCGGCCGTGCCGCCACGATGCCGGGCGATGCGCTCCGGCCAGGCCAGCGCGGCCAGCACGTCCAGGGCGGCGGGCTCGTCCATTGCCTCGTTCGCCGCCGCTTCGCCGGCTTCGGCCGCACCCGGGACCCGTTCCAGCCCCTGCTCCAGACGCCGCAGGGATCGCTGCCAGGCACGTCCGCCCGCGCGCCGGGCCCGCTCCAGCCGCAACTCCAGATCCAGGGGCATCTCCGGTCCGGCCAGACCCGGCTCCTCCACCAGCACCGCCAGCTCACAGGCCAGCCGCGACCACCCGCGTTCCTGCGCACGCAGCAGCATGTGCGCCAGCCGCGGATGGGTCGGAAGGCGCAGCAGCGCACGCCCGTGATCGGTGATGCGCCCCGCTGCGTCCACCGCGCCCAGTTCCGCGAGCAGCGCCTGCGCCGAGGCCAGTCCCTGCGCCGGGGGCGGTTCCAGCCAGTCCAGCCCGGCCACCGGCTCGCCCCAGCCCGCCAGCTCCAGCGCCAGCGGCAGAAGGTCCACCTGGCGCAGTCCCGGGGTTGCGTAATCCGGCCGGGCGACCTCGTCCGCCTGCGCCCACAGCCGGATCGCGACGCCGGGTTCGGTGCGTCCGGCACGCCCGGCACGCTGTTCGGCCGCGGCCTTCGAGGCCGCCACCGTCACCAGGCGCGAAAGCCCGGTGGCCGCATCGAAACGCGGCTCGCGGGCCAGCCCCGCATCCACCACCACCCGCACGCCTTCGATGGTCAGGCTGGTCTCGGCGATGTCGGTGGCCAGCACCACCTTGCGTTCGCCCGCCGGCGCCGGCTGCACCGCGCGCGCCTGCTCCTCCGCGGCCAGACGACCGAACAGCGGCACGACCCGCGCATAACCGGACGGCGTATCCAGGCCGGCGTCCCCGCCCGCCTGCAGCCGCGCGGCCACCTCGCGGATCTCGCGCTCCCCGGGCAGGAAGACCAGCAGGGACCCCGTCTCGGCCGCCAGCGCCTCGCGCACCGCCCCGGCCACCGCGTCCGCCAGCGACGCGTCCGGCGCCGGCGGCGCATGCCGCACATCCACCGGAAACTGCCGGCCGCGTGCCCGCAGGACCGGCACGGGTTCGGCCCCGCCCTCTGATCCGCCCCCGGCCAGCAGGCGCGCGACCGCATCGTCATCCAGGGTGGCCGACATCACCACGATGCGCAGCTCCGGGCGCAGCAGCCGGCGCACCTGCAGCGCGAAGGCCAGCGCCAGCTCCGCCTCCGGCCGACGCAGGTGGAATTCATCGAAGACCAGGGTATCGACGCCCTCGAGCAGCGGGTCGGCCTGGATGCGGCGCAGGAAGATCCCGTCGGTGACCAGCTCCACCCGGGTCTGCGCCGACACCTGCTGCGCGTCGCGCACGCGATAGCCCACCGTCTGCCCCACGGCCTCGCCGCACTGCCCGGCCATGAACGTAGCCGCCATGCGCGCGGCCAGACGCCGCGGCTGCAGCACCACCACGCGCCCGGGCGAATCCCCGAAGGCCAGATGCAGCGGCACTCGGGTCGTCTTGCCCGCCCCGGGCTCGGCCACCAGCACCGCCGCCCCGTGCGAGGACAGCGCCGCATCCAGCGGGCCCAGCAGATCCTCCAGCGCCGCCGCTTCTTCCCGCGCCATCGTCGCGCTCATCGCGAACGGGTCAGCCGCCACCGGACACCGCGGCCGACGCGGCCGAGACGGAACGGGGCCGATCTGGAAAGATTGCTCACCATGTCCTCAGTCTCGCAGATCCCGCCGCACCGCGCCGCCTGCCGAGCTTACACCGGGCGCACACCGGGTCCATACCGGGCTCATACCCGGCACATGCCTCGCAATCCGCGGCCTTTCACGGCACCATCCCCGCAGATTTCGACCATGGCCGACCATGAGCAGCGACCCCGACAACCCCGACAGCGCCCCCAACAGCGGAAACCGGCATGACCCGACGCCCCGCCTGCGGATCCTGCTGGGCGAGGTGACGGCCCTCGGACCGGGCAAGGCACGCCTGCTGGAGGCCATCCGGAGCGCGGGTTCGATCTCCGGTGCGGCGCGTGACATGGGCATGTCCTATCGCCGGGCCTGGAACCTGGTGGAGACCATGAACCGCAGCTTCCGCGAACCCCTGGTGGACACCGCCCGCGGCGGCACCCGGGGCGGCGGCGCGCGGGTCACGCCGCTGGGCGAGGACGTCCTCGCCCGCTACCGCCGCATGGAGGAGCGCGCCGCCGAGGCCATCCGCGACGAGCTCGACGCCATGCGCCCGCTGCTCCGCGACGACAACGAATAGCCCGCATATCTGACCATATTGGCTATGGGCTATGGGACTATGCGGGTATGTGGGTATGTGGGTATGTGGGTATGTGGGAGCGTGCTCGCACGCGAACACCCCGACGCCCTCAAGGGCCCCGGCCGTGACGAAACCGCCGCGGCCCGCGACCCTCAATCCGCCTCCCCGGCCCCCTGCCACCCGCGAAACCCCTCGCGCACCGACAGGCTGCGTACATACCCCAGATCGCGCAGCAGCTGCGCCGCCCGCAGGCTGCGCCGCCCGCTGTTGCACAGGCACAGCAGGATCTGATCCTGGCGCACATGGTGCTGGTTGATCAGCGACAGGAAGTGCTGGAAGTCCCGCTCGTCCGGCTCGTCCGCATCCAGCAGCTCCTGTTCTTCTTCCGACAGATGCTTGCCCAGCAGCTGCTTCAGCCGGAACAGCGGCACCGATACCGCACCATCCACCGCGCCTTCCAGCTCCAGCTCGAACGGCTGGCGGATGTCCAGCAGTACCGCCAGCCCGATATCCACCAGCTCGCGCGACGCATCCACGCTGATCTCCAGCTGCGGTTCGTCCATCGGTTCGTTCGTTTCGTTACTCATGCGCACTCCTTCAAAAAGGCGCTGAATCGAGGCATCCCGGATCCGGAATGCACGGCCGGCCGGCGGTCCCCCGGCCCCTGCGGCCACCGGGCCCGACCGCCCGATGCTTGACCGGGTTCATCGAGCCCGTTATGTTTCATTAAACATAACGCGAATGCAAAAATCCCCGCCGACCCGACACCCGGATCCTCCACCCGTGGCCCGATCCCGTGCAAAAAGCACGAGCACCCCCGTGCGGGAAAGAACGAACCGACAAGGCGTTCCCCCGGGGCACTCGGCCGGAAGAAAAGGACGCCCGATGATGCACCTGCGCACCCTGCTCCTGACCCTGTTCCTGTTGCTGCCCGGCCTGGTGGCCGCCAACGACCCGCTGACCATCGCCGCCGCCTCCGACCTGCGCTTCGCGCTGGACGAGATCATCGAGGAATACGAGCGCGAACACCCGGACGACGCGGTGCGCGTGACCTACGGCTCTTCCGGGCGCATGACCACGCAGATCATGAACGGCGCGCCGTACGACGTCTTCTTCTCCGCCGATATCGCCTACCCGCAGAAGCTGCGCGCCGAGGGCCATGCGTTGACCGAACCGGAGGTGTACGCCATCGGCCGCATCGTGCTGTGGAGCAACCGCATGGATGCCTCCACGATGACACTGGAAGACCTGACGCGCGACGACATCCGCCGCGTCGCCATCGCCTCGCCCACCCACGCGCCCTACGGCGTGCGCGCGATGGAAGCGCTCAAGTCCGCGGGTGTCTGGGACGCGCTGCAGCCGAAGATCGTCAACGGCGACAACATCGCCCAGACCGCGCGCATGGTCCAGGCCGGCGGTGCCGAGATCGGCGTCATCGCCCTGTCGCTGGCCGAGTTCCCGGACCTGGCCGAGCACCCGCACCACCTGATCGACGACGCCCTGCACGAACCCCTGACCCAGGGCTTCATCATCACCCGACGCGGCGAACACAACGAGGCCGCGCGCCGCTTCGCCGACTACATGCACGGCGACACCGCCCGCGACATCATGCGCCGCTACGGCTTCGTGATGCCCGGCGACGACCTCGCCGAAAACCGCTCCGCCGAAGCCGCCACGGCCGCCCCGTAAGCGCCCATGTTCGACCTGAGCCCCACGGACTGGATGGCGATCGAGGTCACCCTCAAGCTCGCGCTCTACACCACGCTGATCCTGCTGGTGATCGCCACGCCCATCGCCTGGTGGCTGGCCAACGGCCGTGCCCCCGGCGGGCTGCGCACCGCGGTGCAGGCGCTGGTCGCCCTGCCGCTGGTGCTGCCGCCCACCGTGTTGGGCTTCTATCTATTGGTCCTGCTGGGCCCGGCCGGCCCGGTCGGCAGCACGCTGGAGAACTGGGGCCTGAACCACCTGGCCTTCACCTTCCAGGGCATCCTGATCGCCTCGGTGATCTACTCCCTGCCGTTCGCGGTGCAGCCGCTGCAGCAGGCCTTCGCCAACCTCGGCCGCCGCCCGGTGGAGATCGCCGGCTCGCTGGGCGCCGGGCGCATCGACCGTTTCTTCACCGTCATCCTGCCGATGACCCGCGGCGGCTTCATCGTCGCCGCCACCCTCGCCTTCGCCCACACCCTCGGCGAGTTCGGCGTGATCCTGATGCTGGGCGGCGCGATCCCCGGCGAGACCCAGGTGCTGTCCATCCTGATCTACGACCACGCCGAGGCCATGGACTTCGAGGCCGCCCACCGCCTGTCGCTGGGCCTGCTGATCTTCGCCTTCGCGGTGCTGTTCGTGGTCTACGCGATCAACCGCCGCTTCGACACGGTGCGCCCGTGACCGGCCCCATGACCGAGACCCTGCGGATCAAGGCGCGGCTGGAGCGCGCAGGCTTCACCCTGGACGTGGACACCGCCTTCCCGCTGCAGGGCGTCACCGCCCTGTTCGGCCGCTCCGGCTGCGGCAAGACCACACTGCTGCGCATTATCGCGGGGCTGGAGCACGCGCCCGGCGCCGAGGTGCACTTCGGCGCCACCCCCTGGCAATCCGGCAAGACCTTCGTCCCGCTGCACCGCCGCCGCGTCGGCCTGGTGTTCCAGGAATCCACCCTGCTGCCGCACCTGTCGGTGCGCGGCAACCTGCTCTACGGCTACAAGCGCACACCGGAGCCCCTGCGCCGCCTGCACATGGACGAGGTCGCCGACCTGCTCGGCATCGACGAGCTCCTGGAGCGCCGCGCCGACCAGCTCTCCGGCGGCCAGCGCCAGCGCGTCGCCCTCGGCCGCGCCCTGCTCACCAGCCCCGACCTGCTGCTGCTCGACGAACCCCTGAACGCCCTGGACACCCAGACCCGGCGCGAGATCATGCCCTTCCTCGCGCGGCTGTCCGAGGAGACCGGCATCCCCACCCTGCTCGTCACCCACGCCCCGGACGAGGTCGAACGCCTCGCCCACCGCGTCGCCTTCATGCACCAGGGCCGCCTGGAACGCCTGGAACCCCTGCGCGAGGCGCTCGCCCGCGCCGACTCCCCCCTGTTCCGCGAACAGGGCGCCGTCTCCGTCCTTCAGGGCGAACTGGGCCCGCCCGACGAACACGGCCTGCACCCCTTCGGCCCGCCCGAGGCCCGCTACCGCGTACCGTCCACCCCGGGCGCCACCAACGGCGCCGGGCGCCCGGCCCGCCTGCGCATCGACGCCCGCGACGTTGCCCTCGCCCTCTCCGCGCCCGACGACGTCTCCGTCCTCAACATCGTCCCCGTCACCATCGAGTCCCTCGACGAGGCCCCCGGCCACCACGGTCCCGCGCGCATCCTCGCCGTCTGCCGCCAGCACGACGGCCAGACCCTGATGGCCGAACTCACCCGCCTCTCCGCCGAACGCCTGCGCCTCCAACCCGGCACCCGCGCCCACGCCCTCGTCAAAGCCGTCGCCTTTCTCGACTAGCTTGTTCCACGCCCACCGCATCGACAGACCCCATCAACACGAACCCACATTCCTAACCCAACACACGCATCCCTTTCTTGAATTGACCCATCCGCACAAAACCACCAAGATCCACCCTTCGCGCAACACTTTTTTAACGTTTGCCGGAGACTCACAATGTACTGGACCCAACTCATCCGACGTTCTATCCATGACACTCTGATCACCTCCGACCACTACAAATCCGGAAGAATTGAAGAGGTGATCGCCAAACATCAGGCAGATACCTTATCCGCCACCGACCCAAACCGAGGCCCGTTCGAAGCCAAACGTGCATCATTCAATAAGAAGCCGGGATTGCAACTTACCAACCCACACGAAAAGATTGTCGACTTTGCGACCACCCAAATACTTCGACACGAACTAACAATAGCCACAACCCCTAGACACCAACAAATCGGGCAACTCATCTACTCACTACGAGAGCTTGGACCCGCGACCCTCTATCGATTTGACGTATCCGCCTTTTTCGAATCCTTCGACAGACCCACCCTCGTAGACCAAGTCAATCGCCGACTGCGGGCAAGCGGCCCCGTAAAGCGGTCACTCTCTCGTTACAATCGAACGTGCGACGCAAACGGCATACCAGGCATCGCTCGCGGCATCGGGATGAGCTCCGCGCTCACCGAATACGCAATGCAAGACATTGACCTCTACTTTCTTCGTGACCACGAAACGTACTTCTACGGCCGGTTCGTCGACGACATCATAATAATTCGCGCAAAAAACAAATACAGCCACCCCATCAATGAAACACTGCAAACGTTACTAGACCGCGTACCTGGTGACCTACAGATAAACAAGAACCCCGAAAAACACCGAGCCATAGACGTCAACAAGACCGAATGCCCGATGCGCGAGCCATTCACCTACTTAGGCTACATATTTAGTTGCAGATCAGACCACTCGGTTTCGGTCGATATAAGCCCGGCAAAAACTAAAAGAATAAAGTCTAAAATCATCCGGTGCTTCATGGAGTTCAAAAGGCACCAAAACTTCACCACCCTTAAAGACTCCCTAAAACTTCTCGCATCCAATACCGCGCTCGTCAGGCGCGGGGTCAAATCGCAAGCCATGCTTACGGGGATCTACTACAATTACCCACACCTAACCCCTGACTGCTATGACGCCGGAGCCTTACCCTCTATCGACGCATTCCTTCGCTCGATCCTATATGGAACCAAAACGCCACTATCCCGAGGCCTCCGTGCCCACCTGTCGCCGGAACAACGGCGTCAGTTGCTTTCGATATCATTCACAGCGGGTCATAAACTACGGCTGTTCCACAGAGTCTCGCCCTCGCGCGCTCGCCGGCTGATTGAAGGTTGGTCGCATGGCACATAACCGCAAGTTCCGTACCCAAGATGAGCGAGCCTTCTTGCGATCCGACACACTCCGTGCACTCTGGAGTGACACTCATCCGGAAGAACTCCCTCTTTTCCTTGACAACTACGGGTTGCATCACAATCTCCAGCGCCTTTCACTAACCAACTGTCAACGCTTCACGGAAGCACGGACAGCCACCCACCACCCCAACGAGTCCGCGTGGCTCGCCAGCTTCATAGCGAAACTAATGGACCCTATCCAAGGGACGCACGAAATCCCCTTGCATTTTATTTCACGAACATCTGAAGGCAAATCGAGACATATCGCTCTTCCTCACTGTAAAAGCCAAATCCGCTTCGCGTTTTTTCTTCATGAAGAATCTGATCGAATCTTACAGGCAACCTCACGATCCCCCTTAACACTACGAGCCCCCTGCGGAATCGGCGTGGATCGAGTAAAGCTAGAAACCGCCGTGACACACAGACGCCCAAAACCTCAACTGGATAACTCGGATACCAAAAGCTCGCTGGTTGAGACATCCGAGGAAATGCAACCCCGCCAGTTCTTTCTCTATCGCGGCTACCGTAGGCTATATAAATTCTTTGGCTCAAAGAGTTTTCTTTCCAACGAAGAACAATATCCGATACTCGCGAGCCTAGACGTTCAAGCAGCTTTCCCGAGCATCTACACACATTCCATAGCTTGGGCCATACGTGGAAAATTACACACCAAGGAGAATATAGAACCTGTAAAGGGAAGGCAGCATAAAAGGTCCGGTCGAGTTCAGCCCTTTGGGCCCTATTTTGACTATGTAATGCAACGCGCTAACTGGAACGAGACCCACGGCATTATCGTTGGCCCTGAGATAAGCCGAATATTTGCTGAGATAATATTCCAACAGATCGACTTGAACATCCTCTCCGATTTAGACGACAGATCCGAGATGTCTGTCGAGCCGGAAACGTGCCCTTCTTTCCTAATTTATAGGTACGTAGACAACTACTACGTGTTCTGCTCAACCGACGCCGATGCCAAGCATGCGATTAGCATAATCGAGGCAAGGCTCAGCGAATACAATCTACGTTTGAACCAACATAAAACCAACGTTCTTTCGCGTCCATTTCTCGACTTGCACGGGGTTCAATCCCAGACAATCGGGAGAACCATCGGCGCGGCAGTTCAGGCGCTAGACGAACTCATTCAAGCACGTTGTGACACAGCGAAGGGGACGCTCAAGGGAGAGTCGGACACGATAGAGTCCACCACCAAGGAGCTTCACCGATGGCAACGTAAGTTCCTTCAAGACATTCGGCTTTCTTGCGCACAAAGCGGTGGCCTATCTAATGCGGCCGCGCGTGTCCCGGGTGTGATACGCATGCGAGCCCTGAGGCTGGCGGAAGGTCATCCCGCTCTTCCCGCTAGCATCCGTAGAAGCTTGATATGGATTTATATAGATATAGCAGCATACTTCGCCTCGATTCGCCCTACAGATAGCACAGGGATTGCGCTTTCTACGGCAATCTTGTGTTGGCAAGAGATACTCAACGGGGAAGATTCCGATCCGTCGATCCTTTGGCATCATGAACGCATTTTCAATCGTGTGGTTGAGGTATTGAACTCTCTAAAGCCTCACAGAGAGTTCAATACGGACGCCAGTAGCGATACCATCGGACCGCCAGACAACAGCACGCCTATTATCGTTAACCTACTTGCAACACTGTCCCATTTCCCTACTCCATTTAGCTTGGAGCCTGATGAGACACTCTCATACCTTGGGATCGATCCGAATTACTTCACCGCCAGAGATTATCTTAACGTGATCGGGTTTTTGTTTTACTTTAACAAAAGAAATGGAGAGATACCGTTCGGAATCGCGATCTGCAACCGCGCTGGGGAGCTTCTAGAACGGGAAGGGGTTGTTAATACAGGCGTATTGCACCTCGCTCTAGATATAATGAGTTGCAAAGGAATCCCACGGACCGCTCGCTATTTATTACTCGAAAGACTCACGAATGCCGCTGAGGCACCGAAGGTGTATATAAAGACCAACGCCGGGAAAGACGAAATTTGTCGCCAATTCGAGGAACATCCTTGGTTCGTTGACTGGGAAGGCCGGGTGGGACTATGGCGAAGAGTACGGCGCCGCGCAGTTCGACAGATCTATTAGGATTCTAGTACCATATCGGTTGCTGGGGCGGAGGCTGCACGACGGCTGGTTTGGCCGGAACCTATCCCTTGGGCATTCGCCTCTTGGCGGGTCGCATGGGAAGTTCAGCTAATACTCGTCGAGTTCGCGATCGCCCGACGACTTGGTTGAACACACACCATAGCAGCCTATCGTCTCAGCACTTTCCAACTTTGATGTGCGAGCAACACAGGCGAGCCCATTACTGGGCCGGACCTTGATAACAGGCTGAAAACAACGAGCCAGTGTCCGGCCGAAGGGCTTCATAGGGTCTTATTCGGCCAATTCTCGGGCAGAAAAGGGCGGTCAGAGGTTTCCAGGGGCAAGCGGCCTTCCACTGCCCCCCTGGCCCGTGATGGCGAGGTCCCGCCAGGGGCCGTGGCCAACTCCACACGCTACCCCTGACGACCACCTCGATCAGCACCGGGTCATCCACCGAGATCGCCACGGCGCTGCGCGCCTCGCGATGACGCCGTTTGGTGGTGCGGTCGAGAGCTGGACAACGGGACACTCCCCACCCTCCGCGACGGCCTCCTCAACACTGAAGGACGAACCTGCTTTGAGCCGTCGCGGCTTCACGCGGGTCTTGACCACTCGGCCCGGGTGTCGCGTATTGCGCAACACCCACCCCTAGGAACATGATCGAGTCGTTTCGGCACAAGGGACTGCGCCGCTTCTACGAGTCAGGCAGCGTGACAGGGATACAGCCTCGACATGCAGGACGTCCGAGAATACTGCTGGCAGCGCTGGATACGGCGGCCACGGTCGAAGACATGGATATTCCCGGGTGCCACCTGCACCGACTGAAGGGCACTGCAAAGGGACGCTGGAGCATCCGGGTCAGCGGCAACTGGCATCTGACCAACGAACAACCAGGCGCGAAGCCCGGCAAGCAGGTGCGCGACGGGCAAGGTGGCTGCCTCCGGCCGGGTCAGCGTCCAGGCATCCACCGATATCGCTAAGAACCAGAGGGGGCCTCCAGCGCATGGAGAATACGCTGCTTACCGGGCCGCCTCGGCTTCCAGCATGTCTGCGAGTTCGGCAGCGGGGACCAGGCCGTACCTGATCTGCCCCTTGGGGGTGATGATGGTGGGGGTACCCAGGAAACGGTGCTCCCGGGCGATGGCCAGATGATCGGCCACGGGATTCGGGCAACCTTCCGCCTTTACTTCGGTCCCGCCCAGCTTGGCCCGCGTGATGGCATCCTGCCGGTCGTCACTGCACCACACCGCCTCCATCTGCTCGAAGGCGTTGCCGATGACGGGAAACGCCGCATAGCGAATGCGGATGTCCCACAGGAGGTAGTCGTCGATTTGCTGGTGGAACTCGCGGCAATAGGGGCAGTTGACGTCGGTAAAGACCGTCACGGTGTACCGGGGGTCCTCCGGCTCAAAGACGATGAGCTCGTCCTCGTCCAGGCCCTCCACCAGTTGCACGATCTCGGCCTGCCGTTCCCCGGCGGCCGCGTTGCCGCTCAGGCCGAACACCAGAAGCGCCACGGCCACCAGGACCATGGGCCATGTGCAGATCCCGTTCGTCCGTATCACGTGCACCACCCTTCCGGCTTGATATGTTGACAGCCGTGGTTTGTCGGCCTGGCGATCCCCTGCCCCGAAACACATACCCATGGACCATTGAGAGGTATCCGGGTTCCGGATGGAGGACGCCCGCCAGGCTCGGTGGCGACAGACTTTCGCGGACGGTTTACTCTCGATGGCATTGATCGAGCAAGGGTCTGTCATGCCGTTTCCCGCACAGAAGACGAAGATCGTGGCCACCATCGGGCCGGCGTCCGATTCACCGGAGACGCTGCGGCGGATGATGCAGGCCGGGCTGAACGTGGTGCGGCTGAACTTCTCGCATGGCGATCCCGCCTGTCACGCCGGCCTGATCGCGCGGATCCGCGAAGCGGCGCAGGAAACCGGGACCCGTGTGGCCATCCTCGGGGATCTGCCGGGGCCGAAGATGCGCATCGGCGAGCTGGCCGAGGAGCCGATCGAGCTGGAGCCGGGTCAGGGCATCACGCTGACCACCCGGGAGTGCATCGGGGACGCCTCGCGGGTCAGCGTGTCGTTCTCCGGGTTGCCGGAGGCGGTGCAGCCGGGCGATGCGCTGTTTTTGAACGACGGCTACATCGAGCTGGAGGTGGAGTCGGTCGCCGGGCCCGACGTCAGCTGCCGCGTGCAGACCGGCGGGGAGCTGCGCTCGCGCAAGGGGCTGAACCTGCCGGGCATCGATCTGGGCATCCGCGCCTTCACGCTGGACGATCACGCATGGCTGCGGTTTGCGGCGCAGCACGGGGTGGACGCGGTCAGCCAGAGTTTCGTGGTCGACGGCGAGGACATCCTGGCGGTGCGCAAGGCCGCGGAGGATCTGGGCTACAACCCCTTCATCATCGCGAAGATCGAGCGCGCCGACGCGCTGGAGCAGCTCGACAGCATCCTCGAGACGGCCGACGGCATCATGGTGGCGCGCGGGGATCTGGGGGTGGAGATCCCGATCGCGAGCATCGCGCTGGCCCAGCGCCGCATCACTCGCCGTGCCAACCGGCACAACCGCCCGGTGATCACCGCCACGCAGATGCTGGAGTCGATGGTGAACTCACGCCGGCCCACGCGCGCCGAGGCCACCGACGTGGCGAATGCCATCCTCGGCGGCACCGACTGCGTGATGCTCTCCGGCGAGTCCGCGATGGGGCGCTATCCGGTGGAATCCGTGGCGATGCTGGCGGCCATCGCCCGTTCGATCGAACCGGAACGCGACGCCGCCGCGGGCACCGACCACCCCGACGAACCCGACCTGCCCGGGCAGGAGCGCGCCGCCGACCTGATCGCGCGCAGCGTATTCCACACCGCGCACCGAAGCCGACCGCAGGTCACGCTGGTACCCACGCTCAGCGGCGCCACCGCCCGACGCATCGCCGGCCTGGGCCTGCCCTGCTGGATCGCGGCCTTTACGCCGCACCCTGAAACCGCTCAGGGCCTGCAGTTTTCCTACGGTGTCCGGCCGGAGGCCGTGGCCGAGGACCGCAGCGACTGGAACGACTTCGCGCACCAGTGGCTCGCGGAGAACGGCATCAACGAAGGCCTGGCCCTGCTCGTCCAGGGCCCCTCCGAGCCGCACCCCTCGGGCAATCACCGCCTGGAGCTGCTGGAACTGGACTCGGTCCACACACAGAGCTGATCCCGGCTGCGGGAGCGCGGCCCGGCAACCCCGGGGTGCAGGCCTTTGTCGCCGGGGCAGGTATCCGGCTATGGTCCGGGGTACGGATCAAGGAGAGCTGGCATGACCCGACCGAAACCCCTGGACGCGGAACGGACCTACCATCGCTGCCCGCCGGAGCAGCTCGAATTCGACACCACCGAAGAGCTGGAAGAACTGGAACTCCCCTGCGGCCAGGAGCGGCTGCTGCGCGCGCTGGAATTCGGGGCGGGCATGCGCAGCGCGGGGTTCAATCTGTTCGTGCTCGGCCCCGAGGGCAGCGACCGGCACGATCTGGTGCGGCGTTTTCTCGCCCGTCGCGCGGCCAGCGAAGAGGTTCCGCCGGACTGGTGCCACATGTTCAACTTCGACCGGCCGGAACGCCCCCACGCGATTCGCCTGCCGGCCGGCGAGGGACGTCAGCTGCGCGATGATCTCGAGAATCTGGTCGAGGAGATGCGCACCAGCATCCCCGCCGCCTTCGAGAGCGACGAATACCAGGGGCGGCTGCGGGAACTGCAGGAGGAGATGTCCGAACGCCAGAACGAAGGCGTCCGCGAGGTCCAGGAAGAGGCCAACAAGCACGACATCGAGCTGGTCAGCACCCCCAGCGGCTTCACCTTCGCGCCCGTGCGTGACGGCGAGGTCCTGGACCCGGAGGAATACGAAAAGCTGCCGGAGGAAGAACGCGAGCGCATCGAGCAGAAGGCCGAGGAACTGCAGAAACAGCTGCAGCAGGCCATCCAGCAGGTGCCCCGCCTGCGCAAGGAGCTGCGGGAGAAGGTCCACTCGCTGAACGAGGAGATGGTGCAGCTGACCCTCGGCGGCCCGATCCGCGAACTGAAGGAGAAGTGGGCGCACCTGCCGCGGGTGGCGGAACAGCTCGACGCCATCCACGGGCACGTGGTGGAACACGCCGAGGCCTTCCGCGGCGGCCACGACGAACAGGGCGGGCAGGATGGGCAGAGCGGGCAGGATCACGCGCCCCCGGAAGCGCTGCTGGCCCGTTTCCGCGCCAATCTGCTGGTGGACCATGCGGAAACCGAAGGGGCGCCGGTGATCTACGAGGACCTGCCCAATCACCAGCATCTGACCGGCCAGATTGAACACCACGTGCACAACGGCGCGCTGTACACCGACTTCTCGCTGATCCGCGCCGGTGCGCTGCACCACGCCAGCGGCGGCTATCTGATCCTCGACGCCCGGCGGGTGCTGATGCAGCCGATGGCGTGGGACAGCCTGAAGCGCGTGCTGTTCTCCGGCGAGATCCGCATCGAGTCGCTGGAGCGGCTCTACGGCCTGGTCAGCACTGTCAGCCTGGAACCCGAACCGGTCCCGGTCTCGCCCAAGGTGGTGCTGGTGGGCGACCGCCTGCTGTACTACCTGCTGTCGCATTACGACCCGGACTTCGCCGAGCTGTTCAAGGTCGAGGCCGACTTCGAGGACGACCTCGAGCGCGACGAGGCCGGTTACGCCCTGTACGCGCGCATGCTCGCCAGCATGGCGCGGCGCGACGAGCTGCGCCCGCTGGACCGCGGCGCCGTGGCCCGCACCATCGAACACGCCAGCCGTCTGGCCGGGGACCAGACCAGGCTCACCGCCCATGACCGCACCCTGCGCGACCTGCTGATGGAGGCCGACCACTGGGCGCGCCAGGCAGAGGCCGGAACCATCGGCGCCGCCCACATCGAACGCGCGATCGAGGAACGCATCGAGCGCTCGGCACGCGTGCAACGGCGCAGCCTGGAGCAGATCCGCCGCGGCACGGTGATGATCGCCACGGAAGGCAGGCAGACGGCCCAGGTCAATGGCCTGTCCGTGATGCAGCTGGGCAGCCACCTGTTCGGACGCCCCATGCGCATCACCGCGACCGCGCGGCCGGGCAAGGGCCAGGTCATCGACATCGAGCGGGAGGCCAGACTGGCCGGGCCGATCCACAGCAAGAGCGTGATGATCCTTTCACGCTTTCTCGCCAGCCGTTACACCGGGGATGCGGAGCTGTCGCTGTCGGCCAGTCTCGCCTTCGAACAGTCCTACGGCGGGATCGAGGGCGATTCCGCGTCGGTCGCCGAGATCTGTGCCCTGCTGTCGGCCATCGCGCGGATCCCGCTGAAGCAGGCGCTGGCGGTGACCGGCTCGGTCAACCAGCACGGCGAGGTCCAGGCCGTCGGCGGGGTCAACGAAAAGATCGAGGGGTTCTTCGATGTCTGTCGGGAAGCGGGCGAGATGAACGGCCACGGCGTGCTCATCCCGGCCAGCAACGTCGAGCACCTGATGCTGCGCCGCGACGTGCGCGAGGCCGTGGCCGCCGGCCGCTTCCACGTGTACCCGCTGCGCACGGTGGACGACGCCGTTGCCCTGCTCGCCGACATGCCCCCGGGGGAAGCGGACGCCGATGGCGAGTTCCCGGCGGAGAGCTTCAACCGCGCGGTCGCCGACCGGCTGGCGACCTTCGCCCGCCTTGCGCGGCATCGCCGGCACGACGACGCGGGCGCCGAGGACGCCGAACCCGTTCCTCGGGACGAGGACGATGACTGACCCCGCGGGCACGCAGCCGCCCCCGTCGACGGAGGCCGGGCGCATCCTGGTCCTGCTCGACGCCTCGCGCGCCAGCCAGGCCGCGCTCGAGGCCGCGGCGACGCTGGCCTCCACGCTGCAGGGCGAACTGCAGGCGATCTTTGTCGAGGAGGCCGATCTGCTGCGCAGCGCCGCCTTTCCCTTCACCCGCGAGATCGGTTCGCTCTCCGGGCAGCCGCGGCCGCTGGAAACCGGGCCGCTGGAGACCCGCCTGCGGCGCCGGGCCACCCACCTCCGCCGTGCGGCCGAACAGGCCGCCGCGCGTGCAAAGATCCGCTGCTCGCTCGAGGTCCGCCGCGGCTCGGTGCACCGCGAGGTGCTCGCGCTGACCACCCCCGATGATTTCCTCGTGCTGGGCAAGATCGGCTGGTCGGCCGCGACCGGCAACCGCCTGGGCTCCACCGCGCGCCGCCTGATCCATGAAGCCCCGGGACGGGTCCACCTCACCGGCACCCGGCCGACACGTCCCGACAGCCCGGTCCTGGTGGTGGCCGATGCCCCGGAGACCGCGCACGAAGCCCTCGCCTTCGCCCGCGCCCGGGCCCGCCAGCAACGGCGCCCCCTGATCGTGCTGCTCGTCCCGCTGGACGACCCCGACGCCGTGCGGGAGCGGGACCGGGCCCTGAGCGAATGGGCGGCGACCGACGACCCTCCGGTGCGGGTTCAGTCGCTGCGCTCGAGCGCTCCCCGCGAGCTGCTCCGCGCACTGGAACGTCAGCCGGCGGCCGAAGTGGTGCTCGGCCGCGAGAGCCCGCTGCTGGCCGGCCCGCAGGGCGACGCCCTGCTCGGCGCTCTCGAGCCCTCGGTCACCATCACCCCCTAAGGGAAACACTGATCCATGTACACGCTCGCGTGCTACCCTTCGCGACCGTTTCACCAGCGATACCGGAAGGCCATGAAATACTTTCGCGCGATCAGCGTGATCGAGGGCATCTCCCTGATCACCCTGCTGTTTGTCGCCATGCCGCTGCGCACCTATGCGGACATGCACATGGCGGTCACCTGGGTCGGCTGGATCCATGGCATCCTGTTTCTGATCTATGCGGCCGCCACCGTGGTGGCCAGCCACCTGCGCGGCTGGTCGGTGTTCAAATGGCTGGTGGTCCTGGCAATGGGCGTGGTGCCCTTCGGGTTCCTGTACGTGGACTGGATGATCCGACGCGAGCTGACGCGCGAGCTGCAGCACGCCTGACCGTCCGCAAACGGAGGCAAGCGTGGACAACACCATCGAGGTGGAAGGCCTGGTCCGGGATTTCGCCGGCACCCGTGCGGTGGACGGGGTCAGCCTGCAGGTCCCGGCCGGCCATGTGCTCGGGCTGCTGGGCCCGAACGGCGCCGGCAAGACCACCACGGTGCGCATGCTGGCGACCCTGCTGTCCCCCACCGCCGGTCGCGCGCGGGTCGGTGGCCTCGATGTGGTCGACGAGGCGGCGCGGGTGCGCGAGATCATCGGCCTGACCGGCCAGTACGCCTCGGTGGACGAGAAGCTGACCGGACGCGAGAACCTGATCCTGATCGCCCGTCTGCTGGGCATGAAGCGCGCCGCCGCCCGAGCCCGCGCCGACGAGCTGCTGGCCGACTTCTCCCTGCAGGAGGCCGGGAACCGCCCGGTGCAGACCTATTCCGGCGGGATGCGCCGGCGGCTGGATCTGGCCGCCAGCCTGGTCGGCCGCCCGCGCATCCTGTTCCTCGACGAACCTTCCACCGGACTGGACCCACGTGCCCGCCGCGACCTGTGGGCGCGGGTACGCCGGCTGCAGGACGCCGGCACCACGGTGCTGCTGACCACTCAGTACCTCGAGGAGGCGGATGCGCTGGCCGATTCCATCGTGGTGCTGGATCAGGGCCGCGTGATCGCCGAGGGCACGGCCGCGGAGCTGAAGGCCCGGGTCGGCACGCGCACGCTGTTCCTGCGCCTGGCGCAGGCAGACCAGGCCGATGCGGCCGCCCGCCAGGTGGCCGCGCTCACCGGCAGCGAACCGCATGTAGAAGGCGAGACCGTCAGCGCACCGGTGGCCGAGGCCTCGCTGCTGCCGGCGGTGCTGCGCGAGCTGGATGCCGCCGGGATCGAGGTCGCGGAGCTGGGCCTGCGCAGCGCCAGCCTGGACGACGTATTCCTGTCACTCACCGGGCAGACCGGCAGCGCCGACGCGCTGGCCGATTCCGCCGGGCACAGCGGGGAGGATGCCGCATGAACGCCCTCGACCAGACCCTCGCGCTGGCCTGGCGCAGCCTGGTGCAGGTGCGCCGCAATCCGTGGGAGCTGGGGGACTACTCCATCCAGCCGATCCTGTTCCTGGTGCTGTTCCTGTTCGTGTTCGGCGGGGCCATCGCCGGCTCGCCGGATGACTACCTCGCCTTCGTGCTGCCAGGCGTGATCGTGATGAACATGCTGTTCGTCACGGTGTATGTCGGCCACGGCCTCAACACCGACCTGACCCGCGGGGTGTTCGACCGCTTCCGCGCCCTGCCCATCCCGCGCTGGGCGCCGCTGGCCGGCCGCATCCTCGCGGACGTAGTGAAGCAGGTGCTGTGCATCGCCCTGCTGCTGATCGTGGGCTACCTGCTGGGCTTCCGCCTGGCCACCTCCTTCGGCCATCTGCTGGTCATGGTACTGCTGGTGCTGACCTTCGCGGTGGCGTTCTCCTGGGTGATGGTGCTGGTCGGCGTGCTCGCGCGCGACCCGGAACACGTGCAGCTGTTCGGCTTCACCGCGCTGTTCCCGGTCACGTTCGTCAGCTCGGCGTTTGTCCCGGTGGAGACCATGCCCGCGTGGCTGCAGGGCTTCGTCCAGGCCAATCCGGTATCGCTCCTGACCGACGCCGCGCGCGGGCTGATGAACGCCGACGGAGCGGTCGCGGCCCCGGCGCTCGCATCGCTGGCCTGGGCGGCGGGGATCGCGGCGGTGTTCGCGCCGTTGTCGGTGTGGGTGCTCAACCGCCGGCTGGCGCGCGGCTGAGCCCCGGCGGGCGCTACGCCCGCAGGTGGCCGGACAGAAAAAAGGCCGCTGCACGGATGCAACGGCCCAAAGGCCCCGTGTGATGGGGTGTGCGGGTTCAGTAGACCGGCACCAGCGCGTAACCCTGGTTCTGGTAGCCCATCACCGCGATGAATCCGCTGCGAACCGGCTTGATCGGCTCCAGGATGGTGTCGTTGTCCACGCCGTAGGCGCGGGTGGCGGCCGAGCAGACTTCCATCTGCACGCCCAGTTCATCCAGCCGGTCCACTGCCTTCGCGATCTCCTCCAGGGTCTCCGCGTGGTCGATGTCGACCTCCGGCTCCGGATCGGTGGTGATGAACTTGACCGCCTCGGCGATGAACACCATGCGCAGGTCGGGCTCCACGCCCTCCTTGAGCAGGTTCTCGTGGTTGGTGGCGATGCCGCGCAGGTACGCCAGCATTACGTCCGGATCGGACTTGCGCATGTCGTAGACCGCCCGCATGGTCTCGATGCCCTGGGTCGCCTCGCGGTTATCCAGGCCCTCGTCGTCGGCGACCGCCGGCACGGCCAGACCGAGCGGCAGGACGCAGGCGAAAAAGATGCTCAGTATCGTTTTTCTCATGTAGTTTCCTCCTCCTGGTGGTTTTCCGGTTCTCTTCCCGGGGTCAGTAGATCGGGATCACCGCATAGCCCTGCGCCTGATACCCGGTCAGCGACACGAAGGTATTGCGTACGGGATCAATACCCGGCAGAAGGTCGTGGTTCTCCACGCCAAACAGGCGCGTGGCCACCGAACAGGCCTCCATCCGCACGCCCTTCTCGCGCAGCGCGGCGATGTGCTCCTCGATCGCGTCCAGATGCTCGAACTGCGTCAGTTCGAACCGCTCGCGGTCCTCGCTGACCATGGTCACCGCCAGCCCGCGGAAGGCGAGGATCATGTCCGGCTCCACGCCCTGGTCGGTGAAGTCCTCGTGGGTCTCGCGGATCACCATCAGGTACAGCGCCAGCCCCTCGGGGTCGCTGTTGTTGAGATCGAACACCACGCGCCCGGTCTCGACGCCCTCCAGCGCCTTCGCGTCGGTGGGTTCGGCGCCGGCTTCGGCGGCGGACACCGCCAGCATTGGCCATGCGGCCAGCGCCAGCAGCAACGGCAGTACGGCCATTCTTTTCATCATCATGCGTTCTCCCGGGTGGTGTTGCGAGGCGGATCCATCGCAATCGCCCGCCATGCCGCCTCCTGCATGTCGGGCAAAAAGTCGGACAGGGGACGGTCCAGCACGCCGTCGAGGTACAGGTGCAGCAGGCGGATGGCTCCACCGAAGGCCACGGTGGCCGCCACCGGCACCTCCATCGGCCGCAGCTCGCCGGCCGCCATGCCCTGCTCGATGCATTCGCGCATGCGCTGGAACGGCTGCGACGAACACACCGGCGGTTCATCCGGCAGGAACTCCCGGTGGCGGGACTCCAGCACGAAGCGCATGGTCTGCGGGGCCTGTGCGGTGGTCTCGAACAGAAAGGCGATGATCCCGTCGCAGCGCGTGCGGCAGTCCTGACTCTCCTCCATCACCTGCTGCAGCCCGGCATCCATGCGCTGCAGCAGGTCGTCGTACAGCGCCTTGGCCAGGGCCTCCTTGTTGCCGAAGTGGTGATAGATCGAACCGATGGACACCCCGGCCTGGCGGCGGATGTCGTGGATGGAGGTATTGAAATAGCCGTCGGTGCTGAAGCGCTCCAGTGCGGTGTCCAGCACCAGCTTGCGCAGGGTCTCCCCGCGTACGGCCTTTCCGGGACTGGCGGTCATCGACGTCTCACTAAAACGAACGTTCGTTCTAATCTACACCCGCAATGCATCTGGGGGAAGACCTGCCCCGGCTCAGCCGGTGGTGAAGCGCTCCGGCGGCGGCTGCGGGATCGGAACGTCCTCGGCCTGCAGGTCGTCCACCCGGGCCTGACGGGGGCCTTCGCGCAGCCACGTCCCGAGCCGGTCGAGGGCCTCGGGCGAGCCCACCGCCAGCACCTCCACGCTGCCGTCGGGGAGGTTGCGGGCATGGCCGGTCAGGCCCAGCGGGCGCGCCTGCTTCTGCGTCGAGGCGCGGAAGAACACGCCCTGCACCCGGCCGCTGACACGCCAGCGGCGGGCCCGGTTATCATTGGCTTCAGTCATGAATCCTTCACCTCCGGAGTCCGTGCATGTCCGAATCGCCACGCCCTACGCTGTACCACAACCCGCGCTGCAGCAAGTCCCGCGCCGCGCTGGCCCTGCTGCGTGAACGCGACATCGAGCCGGAGATCGTCGAATACCTGAAGACCCCGCCGGATGCCGACACCCTGCGTGCAATCCTCGCCCGCCTGGGCCTGGGCCCGCGGGATGTCCTGCGCACCGGCGAGGCCGAATACCGCGAACTGGGCCTGAAGGACGCCGAGCTGGACGACGAGGCGCTGATCCGGACCATGGTCGAACACCCGAAACTGATCGAGCGCCCGATCCTCGTCCACGGCGACGCCGCCCGCATCGGCCGGCCGCCCGAACAGATCCTGGAGATCCTGCCATGAGCGCCGCCGTGGAAGTCCTGGTGCTGTACTACAGCCGCTACGGGGCCACTGCCGAACTGGCTCGCCACGTGGCCACCGGCGTGGAGCAGTCCGGGGCCACCGCCCGGGTGCGCACGGTCCCGACGGTGACCACCGGCACCCCGGGCGACATCCCGGCGGTGCCCGACAGCGGCCCGCCGTGGGCCGAGACCCGCGATCTGGAAGAATGCGCCGGGCTGGTGCTGGGCTCGCCGACCCGCTTCGGCAACATGGCCGCGCCGCTGAAACACTTCCTCGACGGCACCAGCGGGCTGTGGGCCAGCGGTGGCCTGGTGGATCGCCCGTTCGGGGTGTTCACCAGCACCGCCAGCCAGCACGGCGGCCAGGAGACCACCCTGCTGACCATGGCCCTGCCGCTGATCCATCAGGGCATGCTGTGGGCCGGCGTGCCGTACACCGTGCCGGAGCTCTCCGCGACCACCACCGGCGGCACGCCCTACGGCGCCAGCCACGTGGCCGGAGAACGCGGCGAGGCGCCGGTCTCGCGCGAGGAACAGCGCATCGCCGGCGCGCTGGGCGAACGCGTGGGACGGCTGGCGCAGCGGCTGCAGGCCGCAGAGGGCCAGGGAGGCGGCAAGGCATGAACCTCGTGGCCCTGTTCCGCTGGATGACCCTGATCGGGTGGTTCGGCCTGTTCGCCACCCTGCTGGCGTTCACCGGCTGGCTGCAGCCGCCGGAGGCCCTGCCGCGCGCCCTCGCGCTGGCCATCCTGCTGGTGCCGCTGCTGTTCCCGCTGCGCGGGATCCTGCATGCGCGCCGCTACACCCATGCCTGGGCCAGCCTGCTGGCGCTGGCCTACATCACCCTCGGGATCACACTGGCATCGGTCGCCAGCGACCGTCTCTACGGTGCGCTGGTCACGGGCTTCAGCCTGGCCTGGTTCGCCGGCTGCCTGCTGTTCGTGAAGCTTGACGCGCGCCGCGCCCGCGCGGCTCAGTCGGCGGCCGAACGCGCCAGCTGATCGCGCACGAAGGGGATGGTCAGGCGGCGCTGTTCGGCCAGCGCCGCCAGATCGAGGCGTTCCAGCAGGACCAGCAGCGCGGCCACGTCCCGCCGCTGGTGGCGCAGTACGTAGTTGGCGACCGCATCCGGCATCTCCAGGCCGCGCCGCCGGGCGCGGTCCACCAGGATGCGCCGGAGGTCCTCTTCCTCCGGGGGCTCCAGGCGGAATACCGGCCCCCAGCCCAGACGGGAGCTCAGATCCGGCAGGGTGGCGCCCATGCCGTCCGGCGGTTCCGGCGCCGCCAGCAACACCCGACAACCGGCATCGCGCAGACGGTTGAGCAGGCCGAACAGCGCCTCGTCCCAGGCCGGCGAGCCGACCACCGCCGCGAGGTCATCCAGCGCCACCAGCCCTGAACGCTCCAGCCCGTCCAGCACCGCCGCGGGCGGCGCCGTGGCCAGTTCGGCCAGCGGCAGGTAGGCGGCCCGGTCGCCGCGCTCGTGCGCCACGTGGCAGGCGGCCTGCAGCAGATGGGTCTTGCCGGTCGCGCCCGGCCCGTGCAGATAGACCTGCGGCTGACTCAGCCCGGCGTTGCGCCCCAGGCTCTCCACGGTGTCGCGCGCGATCCGGTTGGCCTCGGCGTGGTATTCCGCAAAGCGCGAGGCATCGCGCAGCCGCAGGTCCAGCGGGAGCTGGGCCACGTCGGTGTCGGCGCTGGCGGGATCTCGGGTCACGGGTCGGCATCCCCTCCGGGGGCGGGCTGATTGAGCGCGCGATAATGCGCCAGCGCGTGGCGCACCGCAACGGCCAGCACCGCCGCCACCGGCAGGGCCAGCAGCACCCCCACGAACCCGAACAGCTGCCCCCCGGCCAGCACGGCGAAGATCACCGCCACCGGGTGCAGCCCGGTGCGGTCCCCCACCAGCCACGGCGTCAGCCAGACCGATTCGAGGACCTGCGCCACCGCGAAGATCGCCCACACCACCAGCAGCAGGACCCAGCCGTCGCCGGCGAACAGCACTGCAGCGCTGGCCAGGGTAATACCAACGATCACGCCCACATACGGGATGAAACTCACCACACCCGCGATCACGCCGATGGCCAGCCCCAGCTCCACGCCCACCAGCGACAGGGCCACCGCATAGAACAGGCCCAGCGAAACCATCACCAGCAGCTGCCCGCGCAGGAACGCACCCAGCACTTCGTCGGATTCGCGCGCGAAGGTCTCCACCGGGGGCCGCCAGCCCAGCGGCAGCAGGTCATGCAGGCCGTCGATCAGGCGCGGCCAGTCGCGCAGCAGATAGAAGCTCACCACCGGGATCAGCACCAGGTTGAGCACGCCCATCACCAGCGCGGTGGTGGAACTGCCGATCCAGTGCAGCGCGCCGCCGGCCAAGCCGCCCGCCTCCTGCCAGTGGCGCGCCACCATGTCCTGCACCGCCTGCGGATCCAGCACCGGAATGCCGTCGCCGAAATGCCGCTCCAGCCATGGCCGTGCCTGCTGGTCGAACCACGCCATGATCTCCGGCAGGAACAGGAACAACCGCTCCAGCTGGGCGGCAACCAGCGGAATCAGGATCAGCACCACCGCCGCCAGCAGCAGCATCACCAGCAGGAAGATGACCAGCGTGGCCACCGTACGCGAGGTGTTCAGGCGCACCCCCAGGCGGGTCACCAGCGGGTTGAACAGGTAGCCCACCAGCAGCGCGACCAGAAACGGCATGAGAATGGGTGCCAGCAGATACAGCGCGCCGGCCACGACCAGCAGCCCCAGCAGCGCGGCCACGGTGGCGGCGGATACGTTCCCCGGGGCCGGGCCACCGGGGGGCAGGGTTTCTGCGCTCATCGGATCCTCCCCCGGATCAACGCACACCCAGCCACAGTGCGGCGTCGGGGAGCCCGGCCTCTTCCCGTTCCTCCTCCCCGGCCGCGGGGAAACCCGCGTCCTGCAGCACTTCGTCCAGGGCCTCGGCATCCAGACCGGTGCGCAACCGCAGGGTCAGGGCGGCCCCGCCCAGCGAGTCCAGCTGCACGCGTTCGATCGCCTCCATGCCGCCCAGCCGGGCACGCAACTGGCGAAAACCGTCGAAACCCGCCACCCCGGTAAAGCCCACCGTGATCCACTCGGGGTCGTCCGGCACCCGCGCCAGGTCAGCGCCCATCCGGTCCAGCGCCGTGGCGGTCGCCCGACGCGCGGCCGCCGGGGCATCCGCGCCGGTGGCCTCGGCACGGTATTCGCGGTCCCGGTGCACCAGCAGGGCCCGCGCGCGGGTCTCGCCTTCCGCCGGTCGCAGGTGCAGCAGGATCAGGCCGTCCGGACCGTAGCGCCGAGCGGCCTCGAACAGCGGTTCGGTCACGCGTCCGACGATGTCGCTGATGCGCGCCTCGCGCCGGTCCTGCAGATCCCCCAGCGGCAACAGCAGCGGCATGTCCCGCTCGCCGGCCAGGGTCTCCAGTGCGGCCAGCACGCCGGAGTCCTCCCCGACGGACGCGGTGCCCAGCAGGTCACGCCGGCCGTCGGCCTCCTCCACCGCCCACACCAGCAGGGACGGACGCGAGCCGACGATCATCGGAACGGCGGCGTCGCGCAGCGACCGGCGCAGGGCAGTCCGGTCGAACTCCAGGCGATAGCCGCCCGCGTCGCGCGCCTGCTGGCGCTCCAGCGCCGCCGGCAGTTCGTCATCGTCCGGGGTCTCGCGCAGCTCGTCGGCGAGCGCCCGCACCGCGTCGGAATCCAGCCCCGCCACCCGCACCAGCGCCGCGTGGAGCCCTTCCGCCAGCGCCGCTTCGCGCTCTTCCGCATCGCTCTGAACGACCAGCGTCCCCGCCCCCGCGGCCTGTGGCAGCAAAGCGATCAGCCACAGGGACAGGAACAGGGCGACAGCGGAAATGGAACGCGACACGGCAGGCATGGGACTCACGGGCAGCAGGCAGGCAACACGCCGCTCAACATAGCACAGCGCCCGCCGCCGGCGCGCCGCCCGCGCTTTGCACGCCCCGGCACGGGCGGCTAACATGCCCGGGTTCAATGCGCGCCTGCCCGCGGGCAGCGTCGCGGCCCGCCAGAAGGCCCTTTTCCGGGAACGTTGCCCATGTCCGAATCCTCTTCCGGTCTGACCTATCGCGAGGCCGGCGTCGACATCGCCGCCGGGTCGGAACTCGTCGAACGCATCAAGCCGCACGCGCAGCGCACCCTGCGCCCCGAGGTCCTGGCGGGCCTGGGCGGTTTCGGCGCGCTGTTCGAACTGCCCGTGGATCGCTACCGCCAGCCGGTGCTGGTGTCCGGCACCGACGGGGTCGGCACCAAGCTGCGCCTTGCCCAGCAGACCGATCGTCACGACTCGATCGGCATCGATCTGGTGGCGATGTGCGTGAACGACATCATCGTTCAGCGCGCCGAGCCGCTGTTCTTTCTCGACTATTACGCCACCGGCCACCTCGACATCGACATCGCCGGCGATGTCATCACCGGCATCGCCGAGGGCTGCGAGCAGGCCGGCTGCGCGCTGATCGGCGGCGAAACCGCCGAGATGCCCGGCATGTACCAGGGCGAGGACTACGACGTCGCCGGCTTCGCGGTCGGCATCGCGGAGAAGGATCAGCTGCTGGACGGCAGCCAGGTGGCCGCGGGCGACGTGATCCTCGGGCTGGCGTCCAGCGGTCCGCATTCCAACGGCTACTCGCTGATCCGGCGGGTCCTGGAACACGTGCAGGCGGACCTCGACGCGCCGCTGCCCGGCGGCGACGGCGAGACCCTGGGCGCGGCCCTGATGGCGCCCACCCGCATCTATGCCCGGCCGCTGCTGGAGGTCATGGCACGCCACCCGGTGCACGCAGCGGCCCACATCACCGGCGGCGGCCTGACCGAGAACCTGCCGCGCGTGCTGCTCTCGGAGACCCTGCATGCGCGCATCGACACGAACGCCTGGCAGTGGCCGGCGGTGTTCCGCTGGCTGCAGCAACAGGGCGGCATCGCCGACGAGGAGATGCTGCTGACCTTCAACTGCGGCATCGGCATGACGCTGATCCTGCCGGAGGCCAGCGTGGAGGCGGTGTCTTCGGAACTGGCCGCCGCCGGCGTCCCGGCCTGGCCGATCGGCGTGGTCGCCGAGTGCGCGGAACACGAACCCGGCGTGGTGTACACCGCGGGATGACAGGCATGGCCCCGCAACGCCTGGTCGTGCTGATCTCCGGGCGCGGCAGCAACCTCAAGGCCCTGATCGACGCCTGTGAACGCGGCGAGATCAACGCCCGCGTGGTCGGCGTGATCAGCAACCGCCCCGAGGCCGGCGGGCTCGAGTTCGCGCGCGCCCGCGGCATCCCGGAGCAGGTCCTCAACCACCGCGACTACGAAGGGCGCGAACCGTTCGATGCGGCGCTGGCCGAGGCCATCGAGGCGTTCGAGCCGGACCTGGTCCTGCTGGCCGGGTTCATGCGCATCCTGACCCCGGGATTCGTGGAACGCTTTACCGGACGGTTGCTGAACATTCACCCGTCGCTGTTGCCGAAGTACCGCGGACTGGACACCCATGCCCGCGCCCTGGCTGACGGCGAGACCGAACACGGCGCCAGCGTGCACTTCGTCACGCCGGAACTGGACGGGGGACCGGTTATCATGCAGGCACGGGTCCCGGTTCTGGCCGACGACACCGAAGCCTCCCTGAGTGCGCGCGTGCAGCAGGCCGAGCACCGCCTCTACCCCGCAGCAGCCGGGCTGGTGTGTTCAGGGCGGATTCAGTGGTCGGAACCCACGATCCGGTACGATGGCGCCCCGCTGGAGGCGCCCCTGCAGCTCGATCACGAGGTGACTTCCCATGCCCCAGGTGAATCGTCCTGACGCCGCCCGACGGCGTTTCACGGCGCGGTTGCTGACCGGTCTCGTCCTGGCGCTGGCCGCGATCCTCGCAACGGCGTTCCCGACCGCCGCCCCTGCCGCCGACAGCAACGCGGACCCGGCGGACGCGTCGCGGATCCCGCCGTTCACCGCCAGCTTCGAAGCCACGGCCATGGCCAGCACGCTGAATGCCTCCATGAGCCTCAACCACGAAGACCTCCGCACGCGGATGGCGATGGATGCCCACGTGACCGGATTCCTGCGCGTACTCGGGCGTTTCGAACTCAGCCGCGAATCGCTGCTGAACACCAATGGTTCCGGCCTGCACCTGATCTCGTCGCGCTCCCACCAGGTCACCCCGCGCGACGAGCGCAAAGTCGAAACCCGCCTGGACCACGAGGAACAGCAGGCCATCGGCCACATCGACAGCGAGCGGTTCACGCTCGACGTGCCCGAAGGCACCCTCGACTTCCTTGGCTCGTTGTACATGATGATGCAGCAGCTGGAAACCGGCGAACTGGGCGTCACCGGCGACACCGTCCGCATCCGCACCCTGGAGCGCGACCGCCTGCGCGAATACGAATTCCGCCGCGACGGCGAGGAGACCGTGGACTCCGGCATCGGCTCGCTGGACACCGTGCGCGTGGTCCGCCGCAGCGACAACGGCGATGTCGAACTCGCCGCCTGGTTCGCCCCGGACCTGAACCACATCCCCGTGCGCTTCGACTACGAGGCCGGGGGGCGCGTGTTCGAACTCGAACTGACCGCGCTGGAATGGCACGAACCCATCATCGACCTGACCGAAGACCCCAATCCGTGAGCACATCCATGAGCGAAACCTTCGACCTGGCCATCATCGGCAGCGGCCCCGGCGGTTATCGCGCCGCCGTCCTCGGCGCCCTGCGCGGACTCTCCGTCGTCATCATCGAGAAGGACACCTGGGGCGGCTGCTGCCTCAACCGCGGCTGCGTGCCCAAGAAGGACTGGTACCACACCGCGCGCACCGTGGCTGCCCAGCGCCACTTCGAGGGCCGCGGCATCCGGGGCTCGCTGAGCGCGGAGATGGATCCGGCCTGGGACCACCAGAAGGAGGTCGTGACCTCGGTGCGCGACTCCTACCTGGAATACATGAAGCACCTGAAGATCCAGTACCGCGAGGGCACCGCCCGCTTTCGCGACGCCAGTACCCTGGAGGTCACGGGCGCCGACGGCAGCGAGACCCTGGAGGCGAAGCACACCATCATCGCCACCGGCGCCACCGCCACCGTACCCGCCCCGTTCGAGGCCGTCCCCGGGCGGGTGATCACCACCGACATGCTGTTCGACGAGCGTCCGCCGCAGGGCCGCCGGGTGGCGATCATCGGCTCCGGCGTGGTGGCCACCGAATTCGCCTTCATCTTCTCCATGCTTGGCAAGGAAGTGACCTGGCTGACCCGCTCGAAACCCCTGAACGGCCAGAAGTTCAGCCCCCAGGCCCTGTCGACGCTGAAGGACAAGCTGGGTGAGAACGGCGTCGAGCCGATCCGGGTGAAGGGCTACGAGAGCGTGGAGACCACCGATAACGGCGTCGTCATCACCGATCAGGACGGCGGGCGCCACGAGGTCGACTGGGTCCTGCTGGGTACCGGCCGCACGCCGCATACCGCGGACCTGAACCTGGAAGGCGTCGGCGTGCAGACGGACGCGCGCGGTTTCGTGCAGCGGCGCGCCACGCTGCAGACCGACGTCGACCACATCTATGCCATCGGCGACGTCGCCAGCGAATGGCAGACCGCCAACCACGCGCTGGCCGATGCCACCATCGCGGTGGAGAACATCCAGACCGGCAACACCCGCGAGCAGGACGAACGCTACGTGCCGATCGCCATCTATTCGGCGGTGGAGATGGCGCGCCTGGGCATGGACGAGGACGATGCCGAGGACGAAGAGCTGGAACCCGCGGTCGGCTTCGCCGCGTTCGAGACCTCGCCACGCGCCCTGGGGCAGGACGAGCCCGAGGGCTTCGTCCGCCTGATCGGCGACATGGACACCGGCGGCCTGCTGGGCGGGGAGGTCATCGGCGGTGACGCCGGCGAGCTGATCCACATCCTGTCGCTGGCCCCCGATCGCGACACCGCGCTCAACTGGATCGCCAGGGGCCAGTGGAACCACCCGGCCCGCGCCGAGGAGTTCCTCAACGCCACCGAGACCCTGGCCTCCAAGTGGGGCCTGAAGGCCGAGATCTTCGACCTGTGACCCGCCGGCCGGCGCTCGTCGCCGGCCGGCGCTCGTCGCCGGCCGCCTGTCTCAATCCCCGCGCCGCGTCATCCGCACCGCATGTTCGTGCGGATAGCGCGCCGCATGGAAGCGGCCCTCCCAGGTGTCCGCATCCATGCGTTCGAGCTCCAGGTGATAGCTCTCCTGCTGGTCCGGGGTCGGGTTCCACACCAGTTCCACGCGGTCCCCGTCTGCGGCAAGCGCCACCGAATCCAGATCACCGCTGGCGCCGTCCAGCCCGGGCCCGCGGGCATTGCCCATCAGGAAATCGCCCTGCGCGCGGGTCTCGCCACGGCCGTGAAACACGCTGAAATACGCCAGCGGCACGTCACCCTCGACCAGCGCCGCACGCCACGAACCCTGCAGCGCACCGGCGGGCTGGCCACCCTTGCCGTACTCGGCATCCCGGGCGTCCTTCCCGGCGTCGTCCGGGTCATCCGGGGTGGCATCCTGGGCGTCATCTTCCTCCAGCCATGGCGGCGGCGGGCGCCGGTCCACCGCCCAGGCGGTGCGGACCTGTGCGTCCGGCCCGACGCTCAGGCGCTGCCAGATCGCCTCCAGCTCGTGGTCCATCAGGTCGCCGTCGCGCAGCAGGACCTCCACGCCGCCCGGCTCCTCCAGCCCGACCTCCACCACCGCTTCGGCGAACGGCTCGGCGAAGCCGACGCTCTCGCGGGCCTCCAGCTGTCCCGGCCGGGTCTCCAGCAGGGACCCCAGCAGGAATGCCGGGTCCGGACCACCTTCCGGCGTTGAGGGCAGCGATGGCGGGACGAAATCCCACAGCTCCTCGCCGTTGTCACGCCACTGCGTGACCCGGTCACCCAGCGGTTCGGGATCGGTACAGGCCTGCTCGAGGCAGCGGGCCTGTTCGATGGCCGATGCGTCCAGGCTCCGGCGCGAGGCCGCGACCACGTGACCCGGGAACCCCTGGATCGGGCTCATCACCATGCGCCAGGAGACCCCGTCCCACGCCCCGCCGTCGTTACCGTCGCCGGCCTCCTCGTCCGAAGGTTCAAAACGGTCGATCTGCACGAAATGCAGATCCCGCATCCGCCCGGGCGGACTGCCCTCCATCCACTCGAAGCCCGCCTGCATCCGGTAACGCGCCGGTTCCGCCGGACCCTCGAGGCCTTCCAGCAACAGGATGGGCACGGTCCACGGCCCGGCCCGTTCGAACGGCCGCACCGATTCGCGCTGCTCGGGCGGCAGACGCTCGCGCAACAGTTCCGGTATCTCTCCGCTCTCGACCCGGCAATACCCTTCCGCTGCGACGAAATCACGTGCAGCCTCGCCCATGTCCTGCGGCGGTGCGGCCACCGCGCCCCCCGCCGCCAGCCCGACGAACGCGGCCACGATCCCCGCGTGCCGTACGGGTCCGCGCTGTCTCCGGGTTGAATCCTGCATGTTTCTCCCCTCCCTTCAGGTGATGCCGGTTCATACTGCCGGAACCGTATCGCCGACGCCCCCCATGAGCGGAGAGGAACCGACCGCTGCGAACGGGTTCTCGCACCCGCCCCCGGAATGCGCGAGACTTTCATCACACTCAGCCAGGCGCGTGAACCAGGGCATGACGACTCCCCCCATCGGTGACGGCGATGCTCCGCAGACCCCGATCGCAGGCGAGGAGCGTTTCCGCACGCTGTTCGAGCTGTATCCCGACGCCACGGTGCTGATCGATCCAGAAACCAGTCGGCCGACCGAATTCAACCGGCTGGCCCACGAGCAGCTCGGTTACACCGCCGAGGAGTTCCATCGCCTGCGCATCACCGATTTCGACGCGCAGAAGACCCCGGAAGAAATCGCCGAACACATCGAACGGATCCTTGTGCAGGGACGGGATGACTTCGAGACCCGACACCGCCGCAAGGACGGCCGGATCATCGACGTACGGGTCTCGGTGGTGCTGCTGACACAGGAGGAGAAGCCCCTGTTCCTCGCGGTCTTCCGCGACATCTCCCGGGTGAAGGAGGACGGTCGGGCGCTGGAGCGCAGCCGCGAGCGCCTGGCCCTGGCCACGGAGTCGGCCGGCCTGGGGATCTGGGACTACGACATGGCCAGCGGCCACCTGGAATGGGACGACGGCATGTTCCGCCTCTACGGCATCGACCCCGCCGAGTTCGGGAATGCCTTCGAGGACTGGGCCGGGACACTGACCCCGGATTCCCGGGATACGGCTGTGGCCGCCTTCCGGGCCGCCGTTGAATCCGACGCACCATTCGACCTCCGGATCACCATTCGCCGCGCCGATGACGGGACCATACGCACCCTGCACGGTCAGGCCCAGGTCATCCGGGACAGTGCCGGCCGGGCCATGCGGGTCGTGGGCGTCAACCGCGACATCAGCGAGGAGGAGGCCAACCGCCAGCGGCTCGCCGCCGAGGAAGCGAAATTCCGTGGCCTGTTCGAGCTCTCGCCGGTCGGCATCGCCATGAACGACTTCGCCACCGGTGAATTCCTCGATTTCAATGCCGCCATTAATGAGCCCGCCGGCTATACGCGCGAAGAATTCCTGCAGCTGAGTTACTTCGAGGTTACTCCCGAAGAATACATGGCCGACGAACAGGCCATGCTCGAATCGATGCAGCGCACCGGCCGCTACGGGCCGTTCCAGAAGGAGTACATCCGCAAGGACGGTTCACGCTATCCGGTCCTGCTCCACGGCTTCAGGACCACGACGCCGGACGGGCGCGAGGTGATCTGGTCGATCATCCAGGACATCTCCGATATCGAACGGACCCGCCAGGAACTGGAAGATGCACGCAACCAGTTTGCCTCGCTGGTGGAGAACATCCCCGGGATCACCTTCCGCTGCCTGTACGATGACGCCTGGACCATGCTCTTCATGAGCCGGGCGGCCGACCCGCTGACGGGTTATGACGCAGCGGAGCTGATCAATAACACCGTCGTCTCGTACGCACAGCTGATCCACCCCGACGATGCCGACCGGGTCGCGCAGACCATCGCGGAGGCGATCGCCGACGACCGGCCGTGGGAGACCCTGTACCGGATCCGGCATCGCGACGGCTCCATTCGCTGGGCCCAGGAACGGGGCATCGCCGTGCGTGACGAACAGGGCGGGGTCGCCTGGCTGGACGGTTTCATCCTCGACATCACCGAACAGAAGCAGGCCGAGGCCCGCGCCGCCGAGATCGAGTCGACAACGCGTCGGCACCGGACGGCCGTGGACGCCATCGCCCATACCATTGCCGCGGAGGACGATGTCGGGGCGATCCTGGAGACCACCTGCCGCAGTCTGGGCGAGGCCCTGGGTGCCGACCGGGCGCTGGTCTACGACATCGATTTCGAACGCGAGCTGGTCACCGGCCGGGAGGAATGGCTCAATCCCGAACGGCCTGCCATCACGCCGTCGATCGGCACCTACCCGCTGGCAGTATTCGGCAACGGCTTGCGCGAGATGCGTAACCGCCAGGGCTGGATGAACAGTCATGCAGACGCGCCCCACCCGAGCCTGGTTGCGGACGGCGCGACCGGCATCCTGCACGACGAAATGGGTATCGGAACCCTGCTGTGGTATCCGTTCGGTTTTCGCCAGAGCGGTTTCCATCTGCTGGTCCTCAACTGGCTGGACCGTCAGCCGGAACCGGACGAGCAGCAACTCGGTTTTCTCGCCTCGGTTGCCGGTCTGGTCGAACTGGCCCGGAACAAGATCCGCCTGCTGGAAGAACAGCAGCATGCGCAAGAACAGTACGAGGTCCTGTTCCGCGAGCTGCAGGACGGCTTCGCTCTGCACGAGATCATCTGCGACGACGACGGGAACCCGGTGGATTACCGTTATCTCGCGGTCAACCCCGCATTCGAGCAACTCACCGGACTGAAAGCCGAAACGACGGTCGGCCGGCGTGTGCGCGAAATCCTTCCCGGGGTCGAATCACACTGGATCGAAAACTTCGGACGCGTCGCACTGACCGGGGAGAACTGCACCATCGAGGATTATGCCGCCGAGCTTGGGCGGTACTTTTCCACCACGGCCTTCCAGCCGGAGCCCGGACGTTTCGCCTGTCTGATCCGCGACGTCACCGACCGCCGGAATGCGGAACAGGCCCTGCGCGAATCCAGGGAGCGCTTCGCCGGCATATTCGAGCAGACCGGCAGCGGGGTGGCGGTCTACCGCCCGGTGGACGACGGCGAGGACTTCGTGTTCATCGACTACAACCCGGCAGCGGCACAGATGGACCGGACCACCCGCGACGCGGTCATCGGACATCGGCTCACCGAATGCTTCCCCGGTGTCCGCGAGATGGGGCTGTTGCAGGCCTTACAGTGGGTGGCCCGGACCGGGGAACCGGAACAACTGCCGATCTCCCAGTACCACGATAACCGCATCGCCGGCTGGCGCGAGAACCGGATCTTCCGCCTCTCCTCCGGCGAGATCGTCGCGGTCTACGACGACCTCACCGAGATCAAGCAGGCCCAGCAGCAGTCCGAGCAGGCACGCGAGCAGGCGGAGCGGGCCAGCCGCGCCAAGAGCGAGTTCCTGGCCAACATGAGCCACGAGATCCGCACGCCGATGAACGCGGTCATCGGCCTGAGCCAGCTGCTGGAACAGACCGAGCTGGACGCGAAGCAGCGCGATCAGGTGCACAAGATCCAGCAATCCTCGCGGATGCTGCTCGGCCTCATCAACGACATCCTCGACTTCTCCAAGATCGAGGCCGGCCAGCTGGAGCTGGAAGCGCGCGACTTCAGACTCGACGAGGTGGTCGAGCAGATGGCGACGCTGTTCGGCGAGAAGGCCCACGCCGGGGGACTGGAACTGCTCTACGACGTCCAGCCCGACCTGCCGCGCGCCCTGGTTGGCGACGACCTGCGCCTGTCTCAGGTGCTCGGCAACCTGCTCGCCAATGCGACCAAGTTCACCGAGCGCGGCGGGACGGTGGAGCTCGGGATCCGCGCGACCGGGCCGGTGACGGATGGCCAGGCCACCCTGCGCTTTTTTGTACGCGACACCGGTATTGGCATGAGCGAGGAGCAGCTCGCCCGGCTGTTCCGCCCCTTCAGCCAGGCCGACACCTCTACCACCCGCAAGTACGGAGGCACCGGCCTGGGGCTGGTGATCAGCCGACGCCTGGTGGAGGCCATGGGCGGCAAACTGGAGGTGGAGTCGGTCCCCGACGAGGGCAGCACCTTCGCCTTCAACCTGACCCTGCCGCTGGGCCAGGACCGACAGGCGATTGTCGAGTGCCCCGAGACCACGGGCCGCCGGGTGCTGATCGTCGACGACCAGGCCAGTGCCCGGAAGATCATGCGCGAACTCCTGCACCACTGCCATTACTTCACCGAGGAGGCCGACAGTGGCGAGGCCGCCGTCGAGCAGGTGGTGGCGGCGGAACGCCGCGGCGAGCCGTTCGACTTCATCCTGATGGACTGGATGATGCCGGGCGGCATGAATGGCAGCGAGACCTGCGAAGCCCTCGAGTGCCTGCGCCAGCGCGGCGAACTGAAGCGGACGCGGCCCCCGATCCTGATGGTCAGCGCCTACGCCCGGGATGAAATCACCCTGCCTGAAGGGCTGACCACCGACTACCTGGCCAAGCCGATCACCGCCTCATCACTCTACGATGCCCTGGTGCGGGCAGAAGGTGGCGGCCCCCCTGATCGTGCTCCGCAGGCAGCCCGGGTGCCGAAGCTGGGCGGCCATCGTGTGCTGCTGGTGGAAGATAACGAGATCAACCAGGAAGTAGGCAGGGAGCTTCTTGAAAAAACCGGCGCCCGCGTAACCACAGCCGACAACGGCGCCGAGGCGGTCGAGGCCGTGCGCGCGGAGAAGCCCGATCTGGTACTGATGGATCTGCAGATGCCCGTAATGGACGGTTTCGATGCAACCCGGAACCTGCGGGCCGATGGCTACACGGGCCCCGTTCTGGCCCTCTCGGCGGCAGTCATGGAAGAAGACCGCCAACGCGCGCGGGATGCCGGGGTCAACGGACACCTCGGCAAACCCGTCGACAGCACCGAACTCTACGCCGCACTCGCGAGCCATCTCGACGCCTCCACAACGGAGCCCACGCCCGGCAAAGAAGAGGAAGACTCTTCCACCCCCGCTCTTCCCGCCACGCTGCCGGGCTTCGACCCGGCAAGGGGCCTGCGGCATTTCGGCGGCGATGCGGCCCTTTACTCCCGACAGCTGCACAACTTCAGGGACCGACTGGTCTCTGATTACGAGCCGCTGATCGGCCACCTGCACGCCTCGCGGGACGACGACGCGCACCGGCTCGCACACAACCTGAAGGGGGTCGCCGGAACCCTCGCCGCCACGACCCTGCAGTCCCTGGCCGAACAGATCGACCGCCTGATCAAGGACGGCGACCCCGTGTCCGCCGGGCTCATACATCGTCTGGAAACCGCATTCCGGGAAGCCTCACAATCGCTCGCAAACCTTCCCGACATTGCACAAGACAATGCGGCTGGTTCAGTGCACGCGGTCGCCACCCTGCGCCAGCAACTGGAAGCCAGCGAACTGATCGAAGAGGAAACCCTGCGCGAGGCCCTGGCATGGCTGCGGGGTCGCGGTCTGGACTGCGAGAGACTGGAAGCGCAGGTACAACGCATGGCATTCGATGAGGCCCTGCAAACCCTCGACGAGCTGACACCCGGACAGGGGCCTGATCAAGGAAACATTACATGAACCACGATGAACCGAAGCCGACCCTGCTGCTGGTCGACGACGAACCGACCAACATCCAGGCGCTGGGACACCTTCTGAAGGACGATTACCGCATTCGGGTTGCGAACAACGGCGAGAAGGCCCTGGCGCTGGCCGCAGAGGGTGCCCCGGAGCGCCCCGACCTGATCCTGCTGGACATCCAGATGCCCGGCATCGACGGCTACGAGGTCTGTCGACGCCTGAAGGAAGACCCGCACACCAGCAACATCGCCGTCATCTTCGTCTCGGCACTCGACGACGCGCGCGACGAAGAGCACGGACTGAACCTGGGCGCCGTGGACTACATCGCCCGGCCGTTCAGCCCGGCGATCGTCCGCGCCCGAGTCAACACGCACGTGAAACTCAAGCGCAGGACCGACCTGCTGGAACAGTACGCAATGCTCGACGGCCTCACCGGCGTTCCCAATCGTCGCTATTTCGACGAGCACCTGGACCGGGAGACCCGCCGCAGTCAGCGCGACGGGGAACCCCTGTCACTGATCATGCTCGACATCGACCACTTCAAGGCCTTCAACGACCATTACGGGCACGGGGCCGGGGATCGCTGCCTGCAGAAAGTCGCTGAAACACTTGCGCGGACGCTGAACCGGCCCGGGGACACCCTGTGCCGTTATGGCGGCGAGGAATTCGTGGCCATGCTCCCCGGGACGCCGACATCCGGTGCGCTGGAGGTCACCGAGAAACTGAGAAACGCGGTTGAGGAGCTGGCCTTTCCGCATGGATATTCCGCTGCGAGCCCGGTGGTGACCGTGAGCCTGGGGGCCGCGACCCTCGACCCCGTCGGAGAACCCGGAGCCGACGCGCAGTCGGTGCTCGCGCGGGCGGACGACGCTCTGTACCAGGCCAAGAAAGCCGGACGCAACCGCTGCTGCGGGGGCTGATTATTCCCCGGCGACGGTCATCGACTCGATCAGGATGGAGCCGGTGCGGATGTTCCCGCGATAGTCGACGTCGGAACCGGTGGCGACGATGGCGCGGAACATGTCCTTTAGGTTGCCGGCGATGGTGATCTCCTCCACCGGATGGACGATCTCGCCGTTTTCCACCCAGAACCCGGCCGCGCCGCGCGAGTAGTCGCCGGTCACCGGATTCACGCCCTGACCGATCAGCTCGGTCACCAGCAGTCCGGTGCCCATCTCGCGCAGCATGCCCGGGGCGTCCAGCGTCCCCGGACGCACCGTCACGTTGCGCGCGCCGCCGGCGTTGCCGGTGGTCTCGCGGCCGAGGCGCCGGGCGGCGTAGCTGTCGAGGGTGTAGCTGCGCAGCACGCCGCGGTCCACCAGCGGCCGGTTGCGGGTCTGCACGCCCTCGCCGTCGAACGGCGCGCTGCCCAGCCCGCGCGGGGTCAGCGGGCGCTCCTCGATGCGCATCCATTCGGGGAAGATGCGTTCGTCCAGGGCATTCAGCAGGAACGAGCTCTCGCGGAACTGGGCCGGGCCGGAGATCGCGCGGGTGAAGCTGCCGATCAGGGTGCGCGCCATCTCCGGGGCGAACAGCACCGGGCAGCTGCGGGTGGAGAGCTTTTCCCCGCCCAGCCGGCGCACGGTGCGCTCCGCCGCCTCGCGTCCGATGTCCTCGGGGATGCCCAGATCGGCGGCGCGGCGGCTGACGCTGTAGGCATAATCGCGCTGCATGCCGTCATCGCCGCGCGCCACCAGGGCGCAGGACAGCGAATGGCGGGTGCTGCGATAGCCGCCCATGAAGCCCTGGGTGTCGCCGAGGAACGCCATCGCGCGGCGGGTATTCACCGAGGCGCCTTCGGAGTTCTCGATGCGCGACTCGGCGTCGAACCCGGCCTGTTCGGTGCGCTGCGCCAGCTCGGTGGCCTGCGCGATGGACAGCTCCCAGGGGTGATCCAGGTCCAGATCTTCCCAGTCCACTGCCTTGAAGGCGATCGACGGCATGCCGGCATACGGATCCGGCTCGGTATAGCGGGCGATGCGGCAGGCCGCCTCGACGGTGTCGAGCAGGGCCTGCTCGCTGAAATCGGTGGTCGATGCCGCGCCCTTGGACTGGCCGAAATGCGCGATCAGCGACAGGTTCTGGTCGCGTTCGTGCTCCAGGGTCTCGATCTCGCCCTTGCGCACCCCCAGGTCCAGACCCACGCTGTGGCTGACGACCACCTGGGCATCGGTGGCCCCCTGCTTCTTTGCCTCCTCCAGCGCCTGCTGCACGCGGGCGCGCAGGGATTCGGGGCTGTGCGACAGCGCCTGGGCGGCGGCTTCGGGGGTCTCGACTGCGGGACGTTGACTCATGCGGATTCCGGTCGGTTGTTCGATGGGGGAGACAAAAAACCACGGGTCCGCACCCGCCCCACCAGGGGCGGGCACGGACCCCGTGTCGAGGACGGACTAGACGCGCGCGCCGTGCTTGTGGACCGCGCCCACGTTGCCCCAGCGTTCGAGGTCATCCACGTGCACGCCGACCCAGTACAGCATGCCCACGCTGTCGCGGGTCCAGCCGCCGATCAGCTCCTGGCCCTCGCCCAGATTGACGTGGCGGGCGAATTCCTCGGCCTTGTCGCGGGCCCGGAACACGTGCCACTGCACCACCTTGTCGTGGCCGTGGCCTTCCGGGAGGGAGCGTTCCTGTTCCAGAAAATCGGTATTCATGCGGCTCTCCTTTTCTTGCTCGCCAGATCCGGTCCGGTGACGCCCCGGACGCTGCCGGGTCATGCTGCCTGGGTGCCCCCGACGGTCATGCCGTCGATGCGCAGCGTGGGCTGGCCCACGCCCACCGGCACGCCCTGCCCCTCCTTGCCGCAGGTACCCACGCCGGGGTCGAGCTGCATGTCGTTGCCGACCATCGACACGCGGGTCAGGACATCCGGACCGTTACCGATCAGGGTCGCACCCTTCACCGGCCGCGTCACCTTTCCGTTCTCTATGAGATAGGCCTCCGAAGCCGAAAACACAAACTTCCCGGAGGTGATGTCCACCTGACCGCCGCCGAAATTGACCGCATACAGGCCGTCTTCCACCGAACCGATGATCTCCTCGGGATCGGCGGAACCGCCCAGCATGTAGGTGTTGGTCATGCGCGGCATGGGCAGATGGGCGTAGGACTCGCGCCGACCGTTGCCGGTGGTCTGCGTGCCGCTCAGGCGCGCGTTGAGCTCGTCCTGCATGTAGCCGCGCAGGATGCCGTCCTCGATCAGCACGGTTTCCTCGGTCGGATTGCCCTCGTCATCGACATTGAGCGAGCCGCGGCGCCCGGCCAGCGTGCCGTCGTCGACGATGGTGATGCCCTCGGCCGCGACCCGTTCGCCAATGCGTCCGGCGAAGGCGGAGGTGCCCTTGCGGTTGAAGTCGCCTTCCAGGCCGTGGCCGATCGCCTCGTGCAGCAGCACGCCGGGCCAGCCCGGACCGAGGACCACTTTCATGCTGCCGGCCGGGGCATCCACCGCCTCGAGGTTCACCAGCGCCTGACGCACCGCCTCGCGCGCATGCGCAGCGGCCTGACCGTTCTCGATCAACTGGCGATAACCGAAGCGGCCGCCGCCGCCGGAGCTGCCCGATTCGCGGCGTCCGCCCTGCTCGACGATTACCTGGACGTTCAGACGCACCAGCGGGCGCACGTCGGTGGTCAGCTCGCCGCGCGCGTTGAGCACCATCACCACCTCGCGCGAGCCGGCCAGCGAGCACATCACCTGGGTCACGCGCGGATCGGCGGCGCGGGCCTCGGCGTCAACCTCCTTGAGCAGGTCGATCTTCTCCTGCTCGTCCAGGGAGTCGATGGGGTTGTCGGGCACGTAAAGCTCGCGCGAGGGCGTGCGCCCCTGCACCGCCATGCCGCCGCTCTGGCCCGCTCGGGCGATGCTGCGCGCGGTGCCCGCCGCCTCCAGCAGGGCGGGCATCGCGAGATCGTCGGAATACGCGAAGCCCGTCTGTTCGCCGCGCACTACGCGAATGCCGGCGCCGCGCTCGATGTTGAAGCTCGCCGACTTGACGATCCCGTCCTCCAGCGACCAGCCCTCCTGGCAGGCGAACTGGAAATAGCAGTCACCGCCGTCGATGCCCTGGCCGAAGGTCGTTCCGACCAGGCGGGAGAGTTCGGACTCGCCGAGACCGGCGGGATCCAGCAGGGTCTGTCGGGCCAGGTTGTCGATCATGCATCCCTCGATTGGGTCGTTTTCGTCAGTATGATGCTTGGGGCCCGGGCAACGCTTTCAAGCCCGCGAGCCGCGGGGGCTCTCGCACCCCGCACGCGCTCCGGCAGGCTCACTCCGGAATGGCACAGCCCAGACGCCGATGCGAGACGGTCGGGAACACGGTCCGCATGCGTTCCACCTCGCGGCCGTCGATCTCCCCCAGCAGCACCCCGGGGTTGCGCCCCAGCTCCCCCAGTACGCGGCCCCAGGGGTCGATCACCGCACTGTGGCCCCAGGTCTCGCGACCGTTCACGTGGAAACCGCCCTGGGCCGCGGCCACCACGTACATCTGGTTTTCCACTGCGCGGGCCCGCAGCAGCACCTCCCAGTGGGCCTGGCCGGTCTGCGCGGTGAACGCCGACGGCAGCGCGACCCATTCCGCACCCTGGTCCAGCAGCGCACGGAACAGCTCGGGGAAGCGCAGGTCGTAGCAGATCGCCAGCCCCAGACGCCCCGCCGGGGTGTCCACGGTCACCACCTCGTCGCCGGGCTGATACACCCGCGACTCGGTGTAGGCCTCGTTGTTGTCGGGCAGGTGCACGTCGAACAGGTGGATCTTGTCGTAGCGCGCCACCACCTCGCCGCGATCGTCACAGACCAGGCACGCCGAGCGCACGCGCCTGCCGTCCGGGGCCCGCAGCGGCAGCGTGCCCCCGACGATCCAGACCCCCAGGGCGCGCGACTGTTCGGCCAGGAAACGCTGCAGCGGGCCCTGACCGTCGGGGGCCTCGGCGATGTCGAGGACATCGGTCTCCTGCATCCCCATGAAGGCAAAGTTCTCCGGCAGCACCAGCACGCGGGCGCCCTGCTCCGCCGCCTCGGCCATGCGCCGGCGGGCATCCGCCAGATTGGCCTGCGGCTGGGTCCCGGATGCCATCTGAATGGCGGCCACCGGTGTCATGCGCGCTCCTTGTCGGGATTTCGATTCATCAGTGTTCAGTCCTCTGCCGGTTCCACCCGGGTTTCCACCCGCGGCCGCTCCCACGGCCCGGTCACGCGATACTCCACCCGGGCCGCCTCTTCCATTTGATCGCCGATACCCAGCACGCGTTCGAGCAGCAGCACTGCGGCTCCGGTTACCGGGCCGCCCAGCAGGGCCCCCGCGATCGGCAGTGCCGTACGCAGTCGCGGTACGACCACGATTTCCTGGTCGTATTCGCGTGCCACGAGGTTGGTGTCACCCCGCACCCGGATCGCCGCGGAGGCGGTCTCCAGACCGAGCTCCGGCACATGCAGCACGCCATCCGCCAGCCGGGCATTGCCCTGCAGTTCGCTGAAGGCCAGGCCCTCGACGAACAGGTCGCGGAAGTCCAGACGCAGCCGCTGCGGCAGCAGGTCGAGGCTCACCAGACCCAGCAGCCGCCCGGCGCCGGGCTCGACATCGGCGAGCTCGCCATCGCTCAGGGTCAGTTCCATGGTTCCCTGCAGGCGCGCCAGGCTCGGCCGGAACAGAGCGCCGGGCCATTCCAGCTGCACCTCGGCGGTCCCCTCGCCGCCACGCAGGGCGCGGGTCAGCCCGCTGGAATCCAGCCCCTGCCCCCAGTCATCGCCCTCCAGATCGAGCTCCAGGCGACTCCGGCCTCGCCCCCCGGCATCCACATGCCAGCCGCCGCGGCCGGCCGCACGGATTCCGGGCTCGGGACTGCGCAGCACCAGGTCCCGCAGGGCCAGACCGTCGGTATCGGGGATCAGGTCACCACGGATGTCGGCAAAACGGTAATCGCCCAGACGCAGACTGTCGAGGGCAAGCCGCACCGACGGCCAGTTGCGCGGATCGCTCACCCCCTCCGCTGCCGGAGTCTCTTCGGGGGGCGAATCGGCGTCCGGTCCGCCCGGTTCCAGCTCGGGCAGGTGCACCTGTTCCAGCTCCAGCTGCAGGTGATCCCGCCGGTCGCTCGGGCCGTGGCGCCAGCCCAGGGTCCCCGCGAGCCAGTCGGAGCGACTTTCCACCTGCCAGCCACCGGGGTCGCGTACCGCGCGCAGTCGGGTCGCGGGCACACTCAGGTCATCCCAGTGCAGGGCCTCGTCCACACGCAGGACCACGCGATTCAGCGGCACGCCGGTGACCGCTTCCTCCGGGGCGTCGGTGCCGGGGCCGGCCACCTGCACGTTGCCCGTCCAGGGCGCCGCCTGCAGGGCCCGCGCCCAGGCCTCCGCGTCGAGCTCGGCAAAATGCCCTTCGACCACGGCGCCCTGCGAGGGCAGGCCGGGCGGATCGCCGGCGGCTCGCCCCAGGCCCAGCGCCAGCGCCTGCAGCGCCGGCCGCTGTTCGTCCTGCGGCAGCAGGCGCAGCCGCGCGTGCAGGACATCGCCCAGACTCAGCTCCCCCACCGCCGGCCGCCGGTTGTCCAGCGGCAGCGAGACGGTCAGATCGCGTCGCTGATCCTCCACCTTGCCCAGCGGGTCGGGCCAGTCGATGGCCACGCCCTGCAGATCCGAACGCAGATCCAGGCGCATCCCGTCCATCCCGCCCCCCAGGCTCAGTTCCGCGTCCCAGTGGGCGCGGCCACTGGCATGGGCCGCCAGTTCCGGGATCCCCTCCAGCCAGGGCTCGAGCGGCTGCGGACCACGCAGCCCCAGCCGGGCGCGTTCGCCGTCCAGCGGCCAGTCGATGTCCAGGGCCACCCGTTCGCCGTGCACCCCTGCCTCCAGCCCCTCGGCATGCACCCGGTCCGCGGTATCGAAACGGATCTCGCCGCGCAGTCCGTCCAGTGCGACCGGCCATTGCGGCACGTTCAGGTCCAGCCCCTGCGGCCGCAGCCGCCCGGCCACCCGCAGGTCATCCATGCGATCGCTGTCCAGCGGCAGCAGGAGCTGCAGGTCCAGGCCCGCCGGGCCGGCGGCCTCGGCCCCGTCGCGCAGCTCCGCCAGCTCGTCGCCCAGCCCGGCCCGGCGCAGGTATGCGAGCAGATCGGCCGCATTGCTGTCGGCCGACGCATCCAGTTCGAGATCGGGCTCGCCGGTCATGTCAGTCACGGTGACATCGCCGCGCGTGATGCGGGTGTCGAGGATACGGCCCCGCGCACCCTCGGTGCGGAAGGCCTCGTTGCGAAACCACAGACGCCCCGCCAGTTCCTCCGCCGGCGGCCAGTCCTCCTGATAGTCCAGCACTCCGTCCTCAATGTCGGCCCACAGATCGAACACCCCCTGGTGGTCCGCAAACGGGAATTCGAGCGGGCGCCCCCGGTAGGCCATGCCCCCGCCGGTCCCCCGACCGTCGACGATGCTGCGCGCCAGCCATTGATAAGTGGTCGCCGGGAGATAGCGCTCGGGCAGATAGCGAGCGGCGTAGGCCCCGTCGGCATGATGAATGTCCATCGCCATGGCCAGCAGCGGCCCCTGTTCGTGACCATCCAGGCGCAGTTCTCCGCGCAGCGAAGCCGCCCCCTGCTCGGCCCGGACCTCCAGCCCCTCCCCGGCCACGGTCCAGTCGTCCGGCGCATGCCGTCGTGCATGCAGCTCGCCGCGCAGGCGGTCCAGCCACAGGATCTCGTCCCCCAGCACGCGCGGGAACTCCGCACGCAGGTGTTCGCCATCGAACGTGGCGCCGGCCTCGTCGGTCTCCGCGTCCCACCATGCACGCAGATCCAGGCCGCGCACCCCCGGCCAGTCGCCATCGGTGCGCAGACTGAACGAGCGCAGATCGAGCTCCGCTTCGCGGATCCGCAGACGGTCGTCGTCGCGCCGCGCCACCAGCGTGCCCTCCGCCAGGCGGCCGCGCGGACGCAGGCGCGCCACAGGGTCCGCCAGGGCGGGCGCCGCATGATCCAGCAGGGGCTTGAACGGGGCATAGACCTCGGCATCCAGCCCGCGCGCGGCCAGCTCCAGTCGGTCCACCACGGCGCCGTGCGCCCCCGTCTCCAGGCGATAGCGCATGCGCAGGTCGCCGGAGCCGGGCCGCGTGCCGGTCCAGGCGGAGCGGTGCCAGGCATCGTCCACGTGCCAGTCGAAGCGGTGTCCGAGTTCGCGCTCGCGCGCGTCCTCGTCGCCGTTCAGCCGGGTGGTATGGAATCCGCGCAGGCGGGTGAGGCGACCGTCTTCCAGGTCACCCCAGATCCGCGCCCCGCTGGTGCCGTCGATCGCCGGCAGGCCGAGATACGCCAGCCAGGGTGCCCAGTGAGCGATCTCCAGGCTCTGGCCCTCGAGGAAGAACCGGGCATCGCGGGCGGCGGACGCCGGGATCCGCACGCCCAGTTCGAAGCTTCCGGCGGCCTCCGGGTCCAGGGCGCCCGCCAGCCGCAGCAGACCGTCGCCATCCGCGGCGCTGCGAAAACTCAGACGTTCCAGCCGGGCGGCCGACGTAATACCGGCAACACGATCGTCCCACACCAGCGAGATCGCCTCGCCATCGAACTCCGGCCAGGCCTCCAGCGCATGTTCCAGCACCGCGCCCTCGCCGGTACCCATGGTGTGGCCATGGAAGGTGACCCGCCCGTCCGCCTGGCGGACCAGACGGGCCTCCATGCCGATGACCTGCAGCCGCAGGCGGGGCGCCCACGCGCGCAACGACGCCACCGGATCCAGGGTGGCCCCGACCCGTTCGACCTCCAGGGGCTCGGCATCGCCGTCGACCATCTGCACCCCGCGCACCACCAGCTCGGGGGTCCAGCCGCGCCAGCCCAGCTCCACCGACTCGGCCCGCACCTGCATGCCGGAGGTTTCGGAAGCGGCCGTTTCCAGGCGTTCGTGCAACCCGTCCCAGTGCGGCAGGAACAGCCGCAGGCCCAGCAGCACGAGCATCAGCAGCAGGATCACGACCAGCAGCGCAGGCACCAGCACCCGAGCGATCGTGCGCAGCCTGTTCCGGGCGTACCCGGTTCGCTCCGCTGCATTCACGCTGGACGACCTCCCTCAGACAAACACCACGTCGAACTGCTCCTGGGTATAGAGGGTTTCGACCTGGAAACGGATGGGGATGCCGACGAAGCTCTGCAGCTCCGCCAGGCTCGCCGACTCCTCGTCCAGCAGCAGGTCGATCACGCTCTGCGAGGCCAGCACCCGCAGCTCGCGGGCATCGTACTGGCGCACCTCCCGCAGGATCTCGCGAAACAGTTCGTAACACACGGTTTCGGCCGTCTTGAGATAGCCCCGGCCACCACAGGTGGGACAGGGCTCACACAACTGGTGTTCAAGGCTGTCGCGGGTGCGCTTGCGGGTCATCTCCACCAGCCCCAGCGGCGACACGTCGCAGATCTGGGTCTTCACGTGGTCGCGTTCCAGGGCCTTCTCCAGCGCGCGGATCACCTGGCGCTTGTGCTCGTCATCCTGCATGTCGATGAAATCGATGATGATGATCCCGCCGAGATTGCGCAGGCGCAGCTGGCGACCGATGGCCTGGGCCGCCTCCAGGTTGGTCTTGAAGATGGTCTCCTCAAGCTTGCGGTGGCCGACGAAGCCGCCGGTGTTGATGTCCACCGTGGTCATCGCTTCGGTCTGGTCGAAGATCAGGTAGCCGCCGGATTTCAGCTCGACCTTGCGCTCCAGCGCGCGCTGGATCTCCTCGTCGATGTTGAACAGATCGAAGATCGGCCGCTCGCCGGGGTAGTGCTCGATGCGTTCGGTCAGCTCCGGCAGATAGCGCCGGGAGAAATCGACGATCTTCTGGTAGGTCTCGCGCGAGTCGATGCGGACCCGTTCCAGATCCACCCCGACCATGTCACGCAGGATGCGCTGCACCAGCGGCAGGTCGGCGTACACCTCGGTCCCGGCCGGCGCGCTGCGCGCGGCTTCCTGCAGGCTGTCCCAGATCTTCTTCAGGAACGCGGTATCGGTGCGGAGGGCCTCGTGGTCCGCCAGCTCCGCTGCGGTGCGCACAATGAAGCCGTGCTGCGGGGCCAGCTCGTCGCGCAGGGCCTCCACCTGTTCGCGCAGGCGGGCACGCATGGCATCGTCCTCGATCCGCGTGCTGACCCCGACGTTGTTCTGGTTGGGCATCAACACCAGGTGACGGGCCGGCACGGTGATGTAGGTCGTCAGGCGCGCGCCCTTGGAACCCATCGGGTCCTTGGTCACCTGCACCAGCAGCTCCTGCCCTTCGTGCAGCAGATCGCGGATCCCTTCGCTTCCCCGCCCCTCGTCCTCGTTGCGCGAGATGACGTCCGAGGCATGCAGAAAGGCGGTGCGGTCGCGACCGATCTCGACGAACGCGGCATCCATCCCCGGCAGCACGCGCACCACGCGCCCCTTGTAGATGTTGCCGACGATGCCCCGCTGACGCGCGCGCTCGATGTGCAGTTCGGTCAGCACGCCGTTCTCGACCAGGGCTACACGGCTCTCCTGGGGCGTGACGTTCATCAGCAGTTCGGTTCCGGTCATGCGGGATCTTTGGTCGGCGTGTACGAAAAAGGAACGCGGCTCCGCCTCAGGCGGAGTCGCGCGCGGGGGTCGCTGCGGCAGGATCCGCGTCCCCGTCGGACGGCGGCGGATCGCCCGGCGGCGATCCGGGTGGCAGGGACCGCGGCCAGGACTTGATCACCGCATGCACCAGGGTGGCCAGCGGGATGGCGAAGAACACGCCCCACAGGCCCCAGATCCCGCCGAAGATGAACACCGAGGCGATGATTGCCACCGGATGCAGGTTGACCACCTCGGAGAACAGCAGCGGCACCAGCACGTTGCCGTCGAGGAACTGGATCACGCCATAGGCCACCAGCACCCAGGCGAACTCGGAACTGAGGCCGAACTGGAAATATGCCACCGCCGCCACGGGGATGGTCACGACCGCGGCACCGATGTAGGGGATGATCACGGAGATGCCGACCATGAACGACAGCAGCACCGCGTATTCCAGCTGGAACCAGTTGAAGGTGGCGAAGCTGACCACCCAGACGATCAGGATCTCGATGAACTTGCCGCGCACGTAGCTGGCGATCTTCACGTTCACCTCGCCCCAGACCTCGCTGGCCAGATGCGTGTCGCGCGGCATGAACCCCCGGATCCAGCCGAGGATCTGGTCGCGGTCCTTGAGCATGAAGAACACCATCAGCGGGACCACGATCAGGTAGATCACCACATCCACCAGATGGCGCGCGGAGGCCAGCGAGAACGTCACCACCTGCTGTCCCAGCTGGGTGGCCTCGGCGCGGATCGCGCCCATCAGCTCGAACACCTGCTCGTCGGTGATCAGCTGGGGGTAGCGCTCCGGCAGCTGCAGCAGCAGTTTCTGCCCCTCGGAGATCATGCCCGGCAGTTCTCGCACCAGCTGGGTCACCTGCTGCGACATCAGCGGCACCACGCTGAACAGCGCGGCCACGGTCGCCAGCAACGCGCCCAGCAGCACCAGCACCACCGCGATGATGCGCGGCACATGCAGACGCTGCAGCTTGGATACCGCTCCCTCCAGCAGGTAGGCAATGATCACGCTGGCCAGCAGCGGCGCCAGGATGCGCCCGGCGAACACGATGATCAGCAGCCCGACCAGCAACAGCATGGCCAGGATCACCACCTGCGGATCCGTGAAGTGCCGCCGGTACCACTGGCGGAGCATGTCGATCATGACGTCGGGCTGTCCTTGTTGTTGCCGCCGCGATGCGGGTCCTCGGCCTGCACCCTGGCCTGATAGTGCGACCAGAATACCTCTTCCAGTTCGTCGATGACCTCGTCGGCCTCGCGACCCTGCATCACGTGCTGGGCCATCAGCGAAGAGGCCTCGTTGAGCAGCTTGCCGCGATCCAGCATGTAGTAGGTGGCGGTCAGTCGACGCATCGCCTTGATCACCGACTCGCCCTCCGGCCGCGGGATGGGCTCGGGTTCCGGCACGCCGGCGGGTTCGGAGGCAGCGGCAGGGTCAACGCCCTCCTCGCCCGCCCCGGCACCATCACCGGCACCGTCACCCTGGGCCTCGAGAAAACGCGCGAACTTCAGCAGGCTCGCCCGATCCGCCTCGGACAGGCGCGCGGCCACCTCGGCGATCGCCTCGGTGGTCGCATCACGCCGCCGCCCACCCTGGCCTCCGGCCAGGACCTGCCCGAGGTCCCCGGGCAGGCCGGCGCCCGTCGAGCCCTTCGGCGGGATCATCCATCACCCTCGATCTGCAGACTGAACACGGGCATCTTGCGCCGCTCCTGCATCAGCGACAGCTGCTTGACCAGAGCAACGAGCAGTTCGTCGGTGACCTGCTGCATCTGGTTCCATTCCATGCGCGCCTCGCCGAGCAGTTCGCCCATGTTCGGCGGCGGATTGTGGTCGCCCTCCATCAGGATATCCTCGAGCATCCCGGGTTTGGCCTCCGGACGGAACAGCATGCCATAGGTCAGCTCGTCGGGCCGCACCATCAGCCACTGGCCATCGTCATCCACCATGATCGGTTCCAGCCCTTCGGGCAGCTCCACCGAGCCGTGGTGCAGCTGCAGCACGCGGTGGCCGTCCACCGCCTCGGCCACCGGGTCACCCTCGCCGGCCGCGGTCTTGTGGGCGGTGGTGAAGCGCGCCACGTAGGGCGGCTCCTCGCTGGCCGTACCTCCGGCCTGCTCGGCCACCAGCAGTCCGCCCATGCCAAGACCGACCACCGGGCGCTGCGAGCGGCGGAAGATGTCGATCAGGGACAGTTCGTCCGGGACCTGCGGGTTGTTCTCGCGGTCCGCCGTGGGCCAGGCCCCGCCCAGCAGCCACAGGCCGTCGAACTGGGCCGCCGACCCGGGCAGGTCCTGCCCGACGAAGGGGCGGTAGTAGGAGAATCCGATGTCGCGCTTTTCGAGCTGAGCCTCGATCAGGGCCAGGAACTCGGAATAGGTGTGCTGTACTACGCAGTAGTTCTTCATCGCACTTTGTCCTTATTTGGGCATGTCGGGGCCGGGCCGGCAGTAGTCCTGCAGGAACTGCTTGAGCACCTCCAGCGTCGGCACCCGGAATTTCTGTCGCGCATGGACCAGCGAGATGGGCCGTTCCAGCGCGGGATCGAGCGGGATCGCCGCCAGTTCGCCCAGGGCCAGTTCCTTGGCCACCACGGCCTCGGACAGCACCGAGACCCCCATACCGGCGGCCACGGCCCCCTTGATGGCCTCGGGGCTGCCCAGTTCCATGCAGCCGCGCAGGGCGTTGCGGTCGTACCCGGCCTGCCCAAGGTACTCCATGATGACCTCGCGGGTCCCGGAACCCTCCTCACGGCATATGAATGGGGCGTCGATGAAGGCCTCCACCCCGACACTGTCGTGTCCGGCGAGCGGATGGTCGGGCGGTACGACCAGCTGCAGACGGTCACTGAAACAGGCCTGCACCTCCAGGCTGCGATGGGTCACCGGCGCCTCGACGATACCCAGGTCCACGCTGCCTTCCTCGACCATGCCCACCACCATGCCGGTGTTGCCCACCCGCAGGCGGATGCCGATCTCCGGATGCGCACGGCGGAACGCCCCCAGCAGCGACGGCAGCATGTATTCGGCCACCGTGGTGCTGGCGCCGATCACCAGGGCCCCGGCGGCCCCCTTCAGCTCGCGCAGGGCGGCCTCCATCTCGCCGTAGGTATCGAAGATCCGCTCGGCGTAACGCCGCACCAGTTCCCCGGCTTCGGTCAGGGCCACCCGGTTGTGGTTGCGATCGAACAGCCGCGCGTCCAGCTGCTCTTCCAGCTGGCGGACCTGAAAGGTGACCGCCGGCTGGGTCATGTGGAGGATCTCCGCGGCGCGGGTAAAGGACAGCTGCCGCGCCACCGTCAGAAACACCTGCAAGCGTCGATCGGCCATCGGCCCCGTTCACCCCTGTCGCGCCGGAAACCGGCATGCTACCAGTGCCACTGCCCGCGCGGCACATGCCGGCGAGGGATCCCGCTTGGGAAACACTGATCCATGTACACGCTCGCGTTGGCACCCCGGGTTCCGCGAGACAAGGCGCGGTGCGCAGCCGGTAGTGGTTCTACCGGCAAGGGCCGCAACGCAGGATCGGGGAACCCGGGGTGCCAACCCCCACAATTTATTGAATGCAGGGGCTCGGCCGCTTTTGCGCGCGCACGGCGTTGCGGCTCCCTTGTGCAGAATGACTGCACGGCGGTCGCCGCGCCTTGTTC